>CALEZK010000272.1 GCA_937928585.1 uncultured bacterium
GCCCACGGCAATGCCGTATGCGAGCGCCTTCTTGAGGGCATCGCCGGTTGCGTCCTGGTAGATTGCAACGAGGCAAGGCACGCCAGCGCCGCGCTCGAATTCCTCGCGCACCAGATGGCCAGGGCCCTTCGGCGCGATCATGAAGACGTCGACGTCATTCGGCGGCACGATGCACTTGAAGTGGATGTTAAAACCATGCGCCCACATGAGCGACATGCCGGGCCGTAGGTTTGGAAGAATCTCCTGCTCGAACAGATCCTTCTGAATCGTGTCCGGCACGAGTATCATGACGATATCGGCGCGCTTTGCAGCGTCCGATACCGAAAGCACTTCAAAGCCCGCCTCTTTTGCCGCTTGGTACGTCTTGCTGTTCGCGCCGCCGCGGTGACCAATGATCACACTGATGCCGCTGTCGCGAAGGTTCTTCGCGTGGGCGTGCCCTTGGCTTCCATACCCCATGATCGCGACGGTCTTGCCGCTAAGGACCGAGAGGTCCGCGTCCTTTTCATAATAAATCGTGGCCATTACTGTTCCCTTATTCGTTGTTTTTCAACGACCGGGCCACCGCAATTCGGCCCGTCCGCACCAGTTCCTTGATTCCAAACGGGCGCATCATGTCGATGAACGCCTTAACTTTTCCTTCGCTGCCAGTCGCCTCGATGATCATGGACTCAGGGCTGATATCCACAACCTTCGCGCGAAAAATATTCGCAATCTCGATTATTGGCGTGCGGCCATCGCCGTTCACCGGGACTTTCACCATCACCAATTCGCGCTCGACAAAACTCTCTTTCGTCAAATCCGTGATTTCGATGACTTCAACCAGCTTCTCAAGCTGCTTTACAATCTGCTCAAGCACGCGCTCGTCGCCCTCTACCACTACCGTCATCCGCGAAACGCTGGGGTCTTCCGTCTCCCCGACGCAGAGGCTGTCAATGTTGAATCCGCGCGCGCTGAACAATCCCGATACACGAGCCAGCACGCCGAAGTGGTTTTCCACGAGGACGCTAATCGTATGCTTCATTTCAACTCCTACCCGGTTGCGCCATCGGAACCGGTCCGTTTATTAAACCGGTTCATGGCCGTATTCACCCCCTCCGCCACATAGCAGAGGACCGCGTCAGCCGCGCTGGCGACGGCCTGGTCCACGTCCGGCTTTTCGGCCGGCGTAAATGTGCTGAGCACGTGATCGCTCAGCTCCTGACCGGTTTTCTTCTCACCGATTCCTATGCGCAGTCTCGGGAATTCCCGAGTGCCGAGATGCTCGATCACGGATTTCAGCCCGTTGTGCCCGCCGCCACTGCCTTCATGCCGAATGCGCACAGTCCCCAGAGGCAACTGAATCTCGTCCAGCACAACCAGCACATGCTCCGGCTTGGGCACGCGATTGCGCGCGGCCTTTGCCACCGCGCCGCCGCTCAGGTTCATAAACGTAAGCGGCTTCAACAACATCACGCGCGTGCCCTTATACTCGGCCATCGCGAACAGGCTGTCGTACTTCTCCTGATCGAACCGCACATTCAGGCGATCCGCGACTTCATCGAGCACGCGAAACCCCACGTTGTGCCGCGTATTGCGGTACTGCTGCCCGGGATTTCCCAAGCCCACAATCAGCTTCACGCGGCAACCCTCTTCCGTGTGCGGCCCGAATGATTACTTCTTGTCGCTCTTGCCCTTGGCCTCAGGCGCCTTTGCAGCAGGCTTTGCCGCGGTCTTCGCAGCGCCCGCCTTCGCATCCGCCGCCGGCGCAGCCGCAGCAGCATCCGCCGCCGCCTCAGCCGCAGCCGAATCTTCCTTCGTCGCGCGCGGCGCGTGGCATGCAATGACGCTACGATCGGATTCCGTCAAGATCGTCACGCCTTCAGGCGCAACCACTGCCGATACATAAAGGTGATCGCCAATGCCTAGACCGGATACATCGAGCTCGATATGCTCGGGCACTTCAAGCGCAAGACACTCGATCTCAAGTTCGCGAAGCTGGTAGTCGAGCACACCGCCATCCACGAGTCCTTTGGCCTGGCCCGAGAAATGGACCGGCACCAGCGTGGTGATGCGTTCGTCAAGGCGAATGCGTTGAAAATCCGCATGCACAATGTGGCCGCGCACGGGATGGTACTGCACTTCACGCAACAACGCCGGGCTGCTCGCGGCGGCATCGTCGCCAACTTCAAGTTGCACGATGGCGTGCGCGCCGCCCGCGTGGACAAGCTTGACGAAGTCGCGTGCGTTGAATGACAGCGTTACCGGATCCTTGCCGCCGCCATAAAGCACGCCCGGCACATTGCCCTGCACACGATTCTGGCGGACCTTGCCTTTCGTGCCCGAAACGCGCGTTGAAGCAGTTAATGATTGTAGTTGCATGACCTGTGCCTCTCCTCAAGACGTGGGGGGCCTTCGGCGCGCCCGAGATTGTTGTTCTTACCGAAACAAAATGCTTAACGACTCTTCCTGATGCACGCGGCGAATCGCCTCTCCCAGAAGTGGCGCAATCGACAAGACCTTTATCTTGTCCGACGCCATCGCTTCCGGCTTCAAGGGCACCGTGTCGCTCACAAGGACTTCGCTTAGCACGCTGTCTTCAATGCGCGCGACTGCGTCGCCGCTGAAAACCGGATGCGTCGAGCACGCGATAATGTCGCGCGCGCCCAAATCCTTGATCGCCTTTGCGGCCTTCACCAGCGTCCCGCCCGTGTCGATCATGTCATCGAAAATCAGGGCATGTTTGCCCTCGACGTCACCGATGACGTGCATGACTTCCGAAACGTTCTCTTTCGGGCGGCGCTTATCCACAATTGCAAGGGGCGCGTCGAGCCGGCGCGCGAATTCACGAATGCGCGCCACGCTGCCGGTATCCGGCGAAACCACCACGAGGTTGTCGAGCTCGCGCTCGAGTATGTGGTTCACAAACACCACATCGCCGCTCAGGTGGTCCACGGGGATATCAAAAAATCCCTGGATCTGCCCACAATGCAAGTCTATCGTCAGCACGCGATCGGCTCCCGCCGCCACGAGCAGGTTGGACACCAGCTTCGCGGTTATCGGGACACGAGGCCGATCTTTTCGGTCCTGGCGCGCATATCCAAAGTACGGAAGCACAGCCGTCACCCGATCTGCCGATGCGCGCCGTGCCGCGTCAATCAGAATCAAGAGCTCCATCAGGTTGTCATTTACCGGGGGGCAGGTGCTGTTCACGATGAAAACATCGCTGCCGCGAATATTCTCGCCGATCTGGACCTTGCTCTCCCCGTCGCTGAACTTCCCGACGGAGGCGCGCGCGCGTGTCGTTTCCACGTTTTGGCATATGCCATCGGCCAACGCGATAGACGCGCTGCCGCTGAAAATCTTTACGCTCTTACTAAACGCCACGGTTTTTCTACCGCCTTGCGATGTGTAAAGTGGCTGGGGCGCTAGGATTCGAACCTAGGAATGTCGGCGCCAAAGGCCGATGCCTTACCACTTGGCTACGCCCCACCCGTTGCCGGCCGCCAGTGCCGCACCCGGCTCTGATCGCGGCAAAACGCCCTCGCGGGACAATCGGGGGAGTATAGCAATTCGAGAATTCGCGAGTCAATTCGCGTGGGCATGCTAAGCAGGGACGGAAGCGTGACTTAGGGGTATCGCCAATTCCCGCGAAGCCCGGCGCAGATGCGTGGGGAACGACAGGGGCCGAATCGCTGTCTGCAGACGGTCGAAACGGTTTGATTTCGCTAACTTAGGGCCCGAATTTCTCTCAGCAAGTCCTGGGTGCGCTTGACGACATCCTCCGCGTACCCCAGCACGTCCTGCCCCCGGCCACGGCGCAACTCCAATCGAAGGTGGGTGATCTCACGCGCAAGCGGAATGACTTTGAGCCCCCACTCCTTTGCCAAATCGAACTTCGACTTGCCCATCAGACGGCATAAGGCGCCGTCACAGGCGCAAATTGCGGAACTCGCTTCGATTATCTTGCTCCGGGTGTCGCGAATCGCCGGCGCGCTGTACATCAAGTCAACAAGCAGATCGTAGGCTTTGTCCATCGATTCCAGATTCTGCAGGGGATCGCCACTTACGCTGCGCTGGAATAATACCTCCACCTCTCCCGTATCCAGGTTGTAGGTCTGCGCCAACGCAAGATTGAAAGACAACTGCTTGCGATCGTCATCGACGAGGCGTTGCGCCAGTGTGTCGCGCCAGTAGTCGCAGACTTTCCGATCCGCCATGAGCACGATCTGTGCCTGCCCCGGAAACATCTCTATGTGCCGGCTCAGGTTCATTGGTTTCCACGTCCGGTTAATCACAAAATCCGTCAGGTCGATCATTTCTTGCCCCGGCATGAGACTGGCCGGCGGAATATTGATATTGAGACTGGACATGCCGCGCACGTCATTACTGGCCACGCAAAAGAGATTGAAGTCTTTCCCGCGCAGGCGGAAGGAACTCGTCGGCGGCATTCCCGCCGGAACCTGCGCAAAATCATCGGAAGAAGTGCTTTCCACGAACCATTCTTTGGGCAGCCGCGCCGGATGCGAATTGAGCAGGAGCGGCGCGATTGCGTTGTATGCTTCCATTCGCCCGTCAAGTTCCATCCAGAGATCGCTGAACATCAGGAATGGGCCTGTCAACGTGCGTTGCATGCTTCCAGACAACCACGCCGGGTCGTTGTGATAGGCGTAGCTGAACCATCCCCGCGCGCCGTTCAGAAACGCAACGTTGATCATCAACCGCATTTCCGGGCATGTGCTCCACTCCGGCGTTCCCGTAGCGAACATGAATGCCGGGCCAAGCAGCCAAAACTGTTGCCCTCCCACCAATGGCGCATGCGTGCGCACCATGTCGCCGATTTCCCACGGCGCATGCGACACGTAGTGGCTCATGCCGGAAACCGGAAAATATGGCGCAAACAGTGGATGGGCGCTCGCATGACGCGTAAGCGCCGCTACCGGATGGTTCTGATCTATTTCCTCTACCCATCGCTTGGCCTGCAACAAGCCAGGGAAATCCGCCTCGGGCGGTTCCCTGCGAAGGTTCCATGCGAACACCGTGCTGGAATGCGCCAGCGGCTTTATGTGGGTATCGATGAGCTCCCGCGTCTCTTGCGGATCGAGGCGCACGGGCAAATTGAACGACGGCACGATCTTGATACCGTATTTTTCGGCATAGCCGTGCAGTTCGCCCCATTCATCGCGCGTCATGCGCTCGATATTCTCGACCAGTATGCAATTGTGGTGGTGCGTGACAAGATCTTCCATCGTCAGCCACCAGTATTCGCCCAGCGACATGCCCAGCATTTCCGCGCAACGGCGGACTGTCTCCGCGTTCATGCAGGTTCCAAGCGGCATGAATTCGTCCAACACCGGGTAGCGCCTAACGGGATTGCTTTCAGCCAATTGAACCCGATCGCGCTCGCACGCGTCGGTTTCCTCCTGGCTCATCGCGCGAAATCGAATGGATTCAATTTCCATTGATTCAGTGGAGCGCATGGTCGAATAGAGCCGCACCACCATCGTGTCGATATGTTGCGGAATGCCCCAATGGGTAATGCGACGCGCCAGCGTCCGCCATTGTTTTGTGCGCGGAAGCCGGTTCACATAGAGCCCTCCCGGGTACTTCCAAACCCAGGCAGGATGAGCATTGTCACTGGTGCATCGATACGTAATTTCGGCTATCGGAAACCGCTGCAAATCCACGGGAAACCGCGCATCGCTCCAGTCTATTGTGCTTAACGGCACCCAAAAACTGGGGTCATCCTTGGAAATGCTGTCGATTCGCCGCACTTCCTCAAACCGCCCCGTGAGTTTCAACACGTCATCGGTGCAGACGCGTTTCGCGGGGATGCGCTTCCATTCTTTCTCGGTCTCGAAATCCTTTGTGGACCATTGCGCAAGGTCCTGCGCGGAAAACGCTACATGGTCGAGCGAATCGCGAATGGCCTCATTCGGCGCATCAAGTATTGTGCGCAGATAGCCAAAGTATTCGTAGACAGTTGTTTCGGGCATTGTGCTCTATGTTGAGAAGTTGCTTACGCCGAAATCTTCACGCGACACGCTTGGCGGTCGCGCCGCGGCGCGCCGATAACTCATCAATGCCGACGCCGATGAGGATTGCCACGCCGATAACAACATACTCCCACTGACTGGGAATCTCCAGAATATTCACTAGGTTCTTCAGCACATTGAACAACGACGCCCCTATTATAACCCCGATTACCGTTCCCGAGCCGCCGCGAAGACTGCACCCTCCCAAGACCGCCCCGGCTATCGCATAGAGTTCATAAAAGTTGCCGAAATCGCTTGGCCCCAGCGAATTCACCTTGAAGGCGAGCAGGAGTCCTCCGATCGCGGTAATAAGGCCGCAAAGCGCATAGGCAAGCATAATCAGTCTGCTTGTGCGTATCCCGCTGAAGCGCGCACCTTCTTCGTTCGCGCCCAGTGCGAACAAATGGCGCCCGACCGGCGTGAAATGCAGGAAGGCGCCGACGATGATCGCGAGGAGGATCAAAATTATGAACGGCACTGCGATCACGTCGCCAACGATACCGCTGCCGAGCCACCGCAGATTCGGATAGGTGTTACTGCCAAATCCTTCGCTCTGATCGCCGGTTATCAACCGAGTGATTCCGCGGTACAGAAAAAGCCCGCACAAGGTGACGATGAATGGCTGCAGCTTTACTTTGGCCACCAGGACCCCGTGCCAAAGCCCGACGCTTGCCCCAATACCGAGCGCCGCGGGGATCACAATGGCAGGGTGCAGGCCCTGACCTTTGTCCAGCAGCATCGCTGCGCTAATCCCAACCAACGCAGCAAGACTTCCCACTGACAGGTCAATTCCACCGGTAATGATGACGATCGCCTGCGCCAGACTGAATATCCCGAACAGGCCGATCCAGGTCAGCAAGTTTCGAATGTTCTGATTCGTGAGAAAACTGATGCGTCCGTCATCGTGGCTTGCCTCCCACGACGTCGTAAAAACTATCAGCGCGACGAGCAGCCCCGTCAGACCCAGCGCCTTTCGCACGAAACGCTAGCGCCCCATCTGCTGGTTG
>CALEZK010000273.1 GCA_937928585.1 uncultured bacterium
GGACGGACACGTGGGCTTCGTTCCCCACGCGCGATCCACGATTTTCCCAATGGCCCGAAGCATGACCGGTGGGCTTAACGACCTCGATTCGCTTCAGCCCGCAGCCACGCAATAAAACGAGTGAGCCCTTCGCGCATGGAAGTCTTCGGATCGTACCCGAGCAGCGCGCGAGCCTTGGAAATGTCCGCAAAGGTAGCCTGCATGTCCGCCGATGGGAACGGCTTTTGATCGATAATCACCGTCTTCCCCAGCAGTTCACCCAGAAGATCGATCATTTCACGCAGCGTCGTCGTCGCGCTTTCGCCGAGATTAAAAATCTCGTAACCGAACGGCGTATCAACGGCCTTCAACACGCCATCGAGGATGTCGTCAATATACGTGTAGTCGCGCACGGTTAAGCCGTCGCCAAACATCGGCACCGGTTTTCCCGCATCGATCAGCTTCGCGAATTTATGAATCGCCATTTCCGGCCGTTGCCGCGGACCATATACCGTAAAGAAGCGCAGCAGCGAAATGCGCAATCCATATACATGGTGGTACACGTGGCTCATGAGCTCGTTCATGCGCTTCGTCGCCGCATACGGACTCACCGGCCGGTCGCAAGTCATGGTCTCGCGGAACGGCGTTTCCAGAATTCCACCATAGACCGACGAACTCGACGCAAACACAAGGTGCGACGGCTTGTACTTCCGGCAGGCGTCGAGAATGTGCTGCGAACCAATTACATTTACACGGTGATAGAGATTTGGATCTTCCAGTGAAGGCCGAACCCCGGCGCGTGCGGCAAGATGGACCACCACGTCAGGCTTCTCTTTTTCGAACACCCGCAACAGTGCCGCTTCGTCACAAATGTCGATCTCGTGCAGAGAAAAGCGATCGGACTCCAGCGCGCCCGCTATATTCCCGCGCTTAATCGCGGGATCGTAGAAGGAATCGAAACAGTCAACCCCTGCTACATAATCTCCACGAGCAAGCAGGGCATCACACGTGTGTGATCCAATGAAGCCGGCTGCGCCGGTAATTAGAATTCGTTTCACTTAACCCCAAAAGCCTTTTTGTCCAATGGCTAATAGTCAGCAAGCGTTCTCGGCGCCTGCTTAAAACTATCCGTTTCAACGCGAAACACGGATCGTACCTTAATCGGCCCGTATGACATCGGCTCCGCAAGTTGTCGCTTCACGACTTTCAAAGTGCCGGTAACTTTGTCGCCGGATGGACAGCAGTTTCCATCGCCCTGGTTGTAAATGTAGTTGGTGAAAAAGAGACCTTCCGATCCGAACGATGTCGTATCGCCTTTCCAGTATCCCTGTCCTTTCTCTAACCTCAGCTTGAAGGGTGCAGGCGGCAAGAGGTATTCAACCTCTTGAATAATGTGCGGCAAGACCTCTGCAAGTTCGGTTGCGTTTTCCAATTCGTTCAATGGTGGTAAATCCGCAAAAGTGTACAAATGTTCAACCGTTTGGTTGCCTGTGCCATCATATCGTTCCTGAATCCAAAGCAATGGGATATTCTCTTTTGGCGGAACAGGCTGGGCTCGCCAGAAAACTTTTATGTTCTGAAAATTGACTGCTTCTCCAAGCTCTAACTGCTTCACAAGAACATACCCGTTGGATAGCTTCAAATAGGCGCAAAAAAGGGAGCGTTTATTCCAGTTTCTGTGGTGGGTAAAGAGGAAATCATATTCAGAATCGAGACTCCATTCCTCTGACCAATACAATTCACAATAAATTTCATCTAAAGTGCGGGCGCTCAGTGCTTTTTCGCGCGTAAGGAATTGTACTTTACTGGGTGGTGTATTGGCAGAGTCGGCTTCGCTGAATAGTGCGCACGTCCCGATAACGATAAGGCTAAGCATGGCGTACTCCCCCGCATACGACCATTTACTATTCTACGCGGGCGTAATTCGCCCAAGCACCACTGACCCCTTGGCCCCAGTAGCATGCGGCACATTGCACGGCGTGCCACAGAAAGTCTCGTTACCCAGTATTGCCGCGCCTATCGCGTCCACCGCATCGTGCGGCATGCCATACTCGTCGCTCAAGCGCACCGTCGAATCGGTAAGCCCATTCTTGATTCGCGTCATCAGCGCCTGATTCAAGACGCCGCCTCCGCTCAATATCACGCGAGAAACGCTGAACTGCGGTTTCACAAAGCGGTTGAACGCGCGAACGATGCAATAACTCACCGCGGACGATACCGTTGCGAGCAAGTCTTCGTATGAATGATCTTTACGCCCAGCCAGAGCATCACGCAAATACACTTCCGGACCAAACTCTTCCCTGCTGGTGCATTTGGGCGGCACTTTCGCAAAGTACGGGTGGTCAAGCAGATATTCCAGAAACTCGTCGATCACCACGCCTTTACTCGCGGACGCGCCTTTTTCGTCTATCTCAGATGTGCCGCCGGACAACAACCGCACTGCCCCGTCGATGGCCACCGTCCCCGGCCCCGCATCGAACGCAACGACCCCATCCAGCTTCGGCGTAAGCACGGAGATACTCGTTATCCCCCCGAGATGCACGCGTGCGACGGTGCGGTCTTCACGGCGAAACACTGCCCAATCCGGATACGCGGATATCGGCCCTCCCTGTCCGCCCGCGGCCATGTCGCGCGCGCGGAAATCGGAAACTACCGGAAGACCAGTGCGCTCGGAGATAACGGAAGGCTCGCCAACCTGCAAGGTACCTACCGACTGATCATATCCACGCGGCGGATTGTGTGTCACGGTGAAGCCGGTGGACGCGACAAAATCCACCTCGCACATTTCGGCGTGTGCGATGCGCTGCATGTCTGAGGTAATCTCGGCGAGGAACTCGCCCAGCTCAAAATTAAGGAGACAGATTTCACGCGCATCTTTTCGCGCTACGATCAAACGCGTGCGTAACCCTTGCGCATAGGGAAAGTGCTTGAATCGAATCAGCTTTATCGCTAGGTCGGTTCCCGTGCCCTTGATGCGGACCAGCGCCGCATCAACGCCGCGACACGAATTGCCGCAAGTCAGGCCTATCGCGTAGCGCGTGGCCTTTTTCTTGATTCCCTCGAAAAGCATGGTCCTCTTCCGCCCGGGGAGTTTCGTGGTCGCGTCAGCGCACGGTCTCCAGTGCAGACCCTACGAAATAGTGCGCCAGGATGGCGTCATGCCCGTAACCCTGCAGCGCCATGCCGCGCGCCCCGTACTGGCATAAGCCCACGCCGTGCCCTCGCCCCCCACCTACAAAAGTCCAAGCGACTGGGCCCGTGGAACCCCGTTCTACCTTAATTATTAACACGGCACTGGGTAAATCGCCAAATACTTGGCGGATAGGAAGTTCCTTGCGCACCGTTGCGACACCCTGGCTGCCCGTTATCTTGACCGATTTCAGCCTTCCACTAACCCCGCGCTCGCCCGGTTCGATGCTCCGCACCGAACCTACTTTGTGAAACCGGTTGACCAAACCATCCAATTGCGCGGCCGTATAACGCCGCGTCCATCGGTAACCCTTCTCATCGGTCCCACAGTACGCAGGGGGCCGTCGCCCCAACCACCCGCCAATGTCTGCGGACGGGTTACCCTTGTCCGCGGCGCTCGATAGGTCTGATACGCCCCGGAGCGCCATATCCGGCGGAGATGACCAGACGTTCTCGTTGCTTTCGGTCCAGCCACCACAGTTCGACGAAAAAACCGCCGGCACGATACGCCCGGAGTGCATCAAAATCTGCCCCCGCGTCTCGGCCACCGCCGCATCGGTCGACGCCTGCCGACCGCCGAAGCCACCATAAACCCGGTCGCCCTCGCTGTTCGTGAAATGGTACCCCTCAAGGATGTGCTTGAACCCAAGGTGTTGAAGGACATCGCTTCTGGCCGATACTGCCTGCGCCTTGAGCGCACCTGCAGGCCACGACGCGGGCATTTCCGCCGGAAGCACGCCAGCGAGATAGTCTTCCATGGGTAGTGTTTCGTACACGCCAAGCGAACCGTCAGGCTCAACCCATAACTCAATCGCGCCCGAGTATTTGCCGCTGCGCTCGCCCGATTTCACCGCCACCGGCGTTTCACAACGCAGTGTTAACGGCAAAGTCAAGCTCGCGGATTCTTGCCCAGCCTCGTTCCGCACGGATACGGTCCCCGTGCCGGGCCGCAAGGTCTCTGCGCGTACCCACGCCCACGCGCCTTGTGTCTCGAGTCGGTTTACGATTAGTTGCGCCTCCGCTTGCGTTGCGGCACGCGCCAGCGAAATCCAGTATTGTCTTCCGTCGAGTATTCGTCCGCCGCCAGCGGCGTAGCGGTCACCCCGGAGAACTGCTTGGGCCTCATACCCCCGCCACTCGTTCATGTACACGTCGCGCTGAAGCTCTTCGCCGGGCCGAAATGTCTTGGAAAAGACGTGATACTGCTGCACGGGGCGTTGCATGCCGGTGCGAAGGAAACGCCAGTTTCCCGGCGGCAACGGCAGTTCCTTTCCGGCTGCGACCGCCAACAATTCGCTGCTCGTTGTAACGGAGGCCGTAGCCGCACCATGAAACAAGCGCACTTTGACCAG
>CALEZK010000274.1 GCA_937928585.1 uncultured bacterium
GGCCAATGTCGTGCTCGTGATGACCAGCAGCGTTTTCCACAGCAGTTCCGTGTTCAGGCCCACCAGAAAAAATGCGGACGCCGCAATCGGCGCGAGCGCAGCCATCAGCAGAAAATAATGGCCGGCAGCGTTAGCGAGTTTTGCGACAACGATGTGCCACGGCTTCGCACTCGTCATCGCAAGCAGTTCGAATGTGTCTTCTTCGCGCTCTGTCACGATGCTGCTGCCGGACAACACCGGAATCGAAATCGCCGCGCCACCCGCCAGTGTCAATGCAAGAAAGATAAAGATAGTTGTGGACGCACTGCTCATTTCCCATGGCGTCGGGTTTGGCCGCGGCCACAGCGTGAACACGCACAAGAGGGCAATGAACGCGCCAATCAGTACCAGATAGAAATACCGCGGATTGCGCAGGCTGCTAATCAGCTCGCGCCGTATCGACCCCGTGATGGGCAGCATCGCCTCGAACATACGCGGGAGAATTCTCCGGCAATCTCGGACAGCGAAAACGCGTATCGCGCGTTTCGTTACGGTTGTCTGAATATAAACAGGATTGGCCGCGCGTCGTCCTTGTTCGATTCGCGCGCCACACCATTGTTGTCGAGCACAACGTACACCCGGGTCGCATCAAAAGCGAGCCCTTCCGCCATTCCAAACCGGCGATCCACATACCGATAGGTTTCGAGATCCACAGTTTCGCGAAACGAGCGCCAGGGCACGACACGGACACCTTTTTCGTCGCGTTCGATGGTCGAGATTATCTCCGCGTTACGCTCCAATGCATACAACGACGAGCCGAAATGGCAAAGATCGGTGAAGTCCGGAAACCGGATGCCCCGCGGCTGCACCGTTGCTTCCATCAACACGAACGATTCCGCCTTCGGCGGATCCTCCCCCCCCTCAACGTACATGAGGCCGCGCGGTTGACGTTCGGCGCAAAGCGCGAAGCGGTTCGGCCCCAACAGCGCAATGCCCTCGAAGAATGCGCCGGGAAACCGGAACAGGCCCGAGGCCTTTCCTGTGTCCTGGAGGCTTGGCGTGACCCACACGCTGGGCTTGCCCTTCCCCGGCACATGGAGAATTCGAAATTCCGTCTCACTCGCCAAGTAAAACCCGCCTTCGCCGTCGCCAACGATGCCTTCAAAGTCCCCGCGCACGCCGTCTGGAATCCCTACTGGAATGACCGGTTCCATCACCGCCCGATCACTTTCCAGCGTCAGTTTGTAAATGTCGTCGGTGTGGTTGTCTGAAACGCAATACAACACGCCGCCAACCATCGCAAGGCCGGAAGGCTCAGCCCGCACCAACCCATCAATTGGCAGCGCCCGTTCCAGCTGCAACTCCTCCGGTCTTGGGGCATAGGTTGCTGCCGCCGCGCATAAGGCCAATATGAGAAACTTCATGCATTCACTCCATTTACTTGCCGTCAATGGCCGAACATCGCACGACCCATCGGCGCCAAGTTGTCCAAACTGCCCAACATATGCGATAATAACGGTTTACAAGGAAGTCCCGCCATACGGGGCCCTTTCCGGTTCGAGGTGGAGTCCATGGAACGCACACAAGATATCAACGTCCGATCGTTAACGCCGCTCATTTCGCCGCGGAATATGAAAGAATTTCTTCCGCTCTCGGAGTCGGCGTGCGAGACCGTTGTGCGTGGCCGTGAGGCAATTCGCTCGATTCACCGCCGGGAAGACACCCGGCTGCTGGTGGTCGTTGGCCCCTGCTCGATCCACAACGAGAAGTCCGCGCTCGAATACGCCGAACGGTTGACCGCAGTTGCCCAGCGCGTTCATGAGCGTTTTCTGGTCGTTATGCGCGTCTATTTTGAGAAGCCCCGCACGACCATCGGTTGGAAGGGTCTGATAAACGACCCGCATCTGGATGGCTCCTTCGACGTATCCGCCGGTATTCACAAAGCGCGGGAGATACTTCTGCGCATTAATGAAATGGGCATGCCCTGCGCCACCGAGATGCTTGATCCGATTACGCCGCAGTACACCGCGGATCTCGTGACTTGGGCCTCGCTCGGCGCGCGCACCACCGAATCGCAAACACACCGGCAGATGGCCAGCGGTTTATCCATGCCCGTGGGATTCAAGAACGGCACGGACGGCAACCTGCAGGTTGCTATTGATGCGATGGAAGCCGCACGGCATCCGCACGCTTTTCTGGGCATCGATGCCGACGGGCAAACATGTATCGTCAACACCAACGGTAACCCCGACGGCCAGCTCATTTTGCGTGGCGGAAGGTCCGGCCCGAACTATGGTCCAGAGAGCATCGCCGAGGCGCGCGCCGCGCTGACGAAGCGGAATCTGGAACCCCATATCGTCGTGGATTGCAGCCACGCGAATTCCAACAAGGACTACCGTAACCAGCCCGCCGTTTTCCGTAATGTGCTTCAACAGCGCATCGACGGCGCAAACGATATTCTCGGGATGATGTTGGAGAGCAACCTTTTCGAAGGCAGCCAACCCCTCGGCAACGACCTCAATACGCTGAAGTACGGTGTATCCATCACGGACTCCTGCATCGGCTGGGAGCAGACTGAATCCCTGCTTGACGAAGGCTGCGATTTGCTTACCAAAGCTGGCGGCGTAGCGGCGCTGAGCAAGTAGGTCCACACCTCTCGTGGCAACTTCAACGGCCTCCTCCGGGGTCCTAATCTTACTCTTGGCACTTCTTGCGCTGTGTGTACTAGCCATCGCCGTTGTTCCCGCGTATATCCTTTGGCGGGCTACGAAAGACAAGCGCGTTCCCATGCTTTGGATGGGATGCACCCTCATCATCGTGGTCATCGCAGCGACCTTGAATCACTTTCAGCGTCCCAACGTTCCCGCGCCGACTCCGGTCAGTGAATCCCTTTCGGACGTGGCCGACAAGACCGGCACCCTTACCGTGACCGCGCTGCGCATACCGAATCCGGCGGCTCGGCCGGCGCGGGTTGAGATCGACCTGGAAAACGCCGGTGCGGAGCAGGTCTATCTCGGCCTCCAGCTCAATGCGGATAGCGGCTCGCTTGGCTCTTTCTCGCCGGGCCGGATGGCCAACGTGCATATCTGGACCGTGCCTCCGAAATGGAAAGGAACGTTGACCCACGACGTGACGCTACCTGGCTTTGTTTTCGGCGGCAGAATAACCGTCGTACTTGCTCGATGCGCTACGCCAGAATCAACGGACCCCTTGTGGCTTCCGAGGGATTCCGAGGCGCTTTATCAGGAACACTTCACGGTAGTCCCGCCTTTGGAAACCGGCCAGTCCCAATAGTTGCTGCTTTCACGTGATGTGACATTGCCTTTCCAATCCTGCGAATACATTGGCGTCAACACAGCCCGTGAGGATCGCTCCATGCCGAATGCTCAATGGATTCAGACTCAATGGCCAGAAGCCGTCTTGCCTGCGTGCCCAGTTCAACGCGTGCTCAGAGGCCAGAAGGCGATTGTTACCGGGGCTTCCTCCGGCATTGGCAAGGCTATCGCCATTGAATTGGGGCACGCCGGCGCGGATGTCGTTATCAATTACATCGCGGGGGAGAGCAACGCGTTGGCTGTCGCCGATGAAATAGCGCGATGCGGAGGAACTGCACGGATTCACCAGGCGGACATCTCGAACGAAGAACAGGTGTGCGCCATGTTCGACAAGACTATTGCTGACTGGGGCACTGTCGATATCCTCGTGAACAATGCTGGGCTTCAGAAGGATGCCCCATTCGACGAAATGACGCTCGACCAGTGGAACGCGGTCATCAACGTTAACCTGACGGGGCAGTTTCTGTGCGCGCGCGAAGCCGTGCGCGAGTTCAAGCGGCGCGGCGTCCGTCCGGAAGTGTCCTGCGCTGCCGGCAAGATCATCTGCATCAGCTCCGTTCACGAGGTAATTCCCTGGGCAGGCCACGTAAACTATGCGGCGTCGAAAGGCGGTGTCATGCTCTTAATGAAAAGCATCGCCCAGGAAGTGGCCCCGTACCGAATCCGGGTCAACAGCATTGCCCCCGGCGCCGTTCGCACGCCCATCAATATGGAGGCGTGGGACACCCCGGAGGCTTACAACGATCTCTTGAGGCTCATCCCCTACAAGCGAATCGGCGAGCCCGGGGACATAGGCCGCGCCGCGGTGTGGCTGGCTTCCGACAACTCGGACTATGTTCATGGCATCACGCTGTTTGTAGACGGCGGAATGACCCTCTACCCGGGGTTCGAAACAGGGGGATAAGCTGGGGCACGGCGGGCCCCGCGCGGCGGATAACCCGGAGCAAATAAAATCAGTGCACACAAAAATGAATATCGTGCTACAATTGCCCAAGGACGCGCCCGGGACTGGCGCGTCGCCAGTCGATCTCGGAATACGGTTCCTTGCAGGACTACAATACCGGAATGGTACACGTTGAAGAAGCCGTGGAGGCGGACCTAAACGCTCTCTGCGCAATTGATCGCTTAGTAATTGGCAGTAGCGAACGCCGTAGTTTTCTCTCCAGTGCCATCGCCGCCCGGCGATGTTACAAAGCCGTTGTCGGCAGCGAAGCCGTTGGCTTCATGGTTATCGAGAAAGGTCTCTACGGGCACGCGTTCATCTCGTTCATGATTGTTCACCCCGGTCATCGCCGTGAAGGCGTTGCATCCGCACTGATTGATTACGCCGAATTCATAGCACCCACCGACAAGCTCTTCACTTCGACCAGCACCGGCAACACGGACATGCAGCGCCTGTGCGAATCGTTGGGGTTTGTGCGCAGCAGCAGCATCGACAATCTCGAAAGCGACGAATCCGAAATCGTCTACTACAAGCAGCTCGAGAAAAAGGCAGTCGTAGGCGGGCGCAGCTAGCTGCCAGTCGGGCCTTCTTCCTGCTCACGCAGGTATGCTTCCATCGGTGTTTCGTTCGGCAGTCGCGTTTCCTTCCACAACGGCACATTCCGTTTCAGCATGATGATCGCCGCCGCCGCAACCGGCAGGCACATGGCGGCAGCGATCCAGCGCGACTCAGGCCCCAGCACCGCAATCGCGCGCGCCGCGCTGACCGCGGTTATTGCAGCACCCGCGATTAACGCGCCAGATACCAAAGGTGCAAACACGCGCGCGCGCAACGCATAGAGTATCAACACCATCGCCGCCAAGCGGCAGGCTCCGCTCAAAACCAGAATGACCGGTTCCGTCAAGGGCAACCAGGTTGTTACAGCCATGGCATACGCCTGATTAAACTGCGCCAATCCGCTCTTGGGTCCTCCCGCAAACATAATCGCAAGCCCCTGATAAATGATGTAGCCGGCGGCAATCAGTTCGCATGTCACCGCGCCGATGCCCGTGCCAATCGCCGCGCGAAGGTCTGCGCGCGTGCTCTTTGCAAGACGCGCGACCACGAAGATTGCGATAGCCAGCGCAGCGCCTTCCCAGATCCCCAGCGTCGCGGCCTGAATCCACACCATGGCAAGGTGAGAAAAAACGTTTTCCAAGGGGCCAAATGCAAAAATATTCAGAGCCGCGCCGCCGACGACCCAGAAGAACTTTCCGAGCACAAACATCGCCGCGCCCGCAACGAGGACCGCGAGACGCGTACCCTTCGCGAACGCGACAACCGCCAGCACCACCGCAATCATGGCGATTAGCCCGGCAGATCCGTACATCGCGCCCAGGGCATTGCGCGGCGGCAGCGGCATAATCCGCACGCGCCATCCCCCGCGCGCGCTTTCGCCGGAAACCTCCAACTTGTATTGCCCCGCACGCGAAACTGTCAGCGGCGCGCGTTCCTGGCTTCGCTTTTCTCCCCACAGATGCTTGTAGATTTCCGTGCCATCGGGATCCAGCACGCGGACGGAGCCGGAACCCGACTCCAACATCGCGGTGCTGTTTATTCCGTACTGAATCTCTGGTTGCGTGATTACGAAGGAAAAGCTCCGCGTCTCGG
>CALEZK010000275.1 GCA_937928585.1 uncultured bacterium
GCGCTGGGAAGCAATCGCCCAAGCGGAAACGCAAAGCAGGCGATCACAAGATTGATCCAGGCGCCGATCCACAACGTCGTCTCGAAGCTGAAGCTTCGCATGAAGTACCACGTGGTCACGAATGCGCCAACCGCTGCGCCAAGCGCATTCATTCCATATAGCGCGCCTACGCGTTGCGCTGTCGTCTCCAAATCGAATGAGAGAGAACGTGTAAGTAGTGGCAACGACATTCCCATAAAGAAGGTCGGCCACAGAAAGCCAATGAATGCGATCGTGCTCAAGGCTATGTAAGACTGGGTGTATGCACCAACCTTGAGATATAACAGGTCATAGAAAAGGTACTCGCTGAACAAAGCGAACCCGCCAATGCAGAGTTCGCAGATCGCGAATAGCTTGAGGCTTCTGGATCGAGTGACCTTATCGGCAAGATGCCCGCCGGCGAGGCTTCCTGCTCCGATCCCCAACATGTATGCTGCGACCACGATCGTAGCCGCGCGCACATCCACACCGGTAAACAGTCCAACTACTCGGTACCAGATTACCTGGTACATTAGCGCCGCAAAACCCGATGCGAAAAACATCGTCAACAATACGCGATAAACAGCCGTGCTCTTATTTACTGAAAGGAAAACCACTCCCCTACTCTGCCTGTGACGCAGCAGTGATTTCCAGTTACGAGCTCTCTCGAAAAGTGAACGAGAACTATCCGTTCTTTGCGGCGAAGTCCTTCATGAATGCCGCAAGCGCTTTGCTGCCTTCCAGTGGCATCGCGTTGTAAATGGACGCGCGGATTCCGCCAACGCTGCGGTGTCCTTTGAGTCCGTCCATGCCCTCGGCTTTCGCGTCTTTCACGAACTTTGCTTCGAGCTCTTCGCTGGGCAGGCGCCACGTCACGTTCATCAGGGAACGGCAATCTTTCTGGGCATGACCGCGATAAAAACCATTGCTGGCATCAATCGCGTCGTAAAGGTAACCTGCTTTTTCCTTGTTGCGCGCCTCAATCTTTGCGAGTCCGCCGATATCGTTAATGAGCCACTTGGTAACCAGCATCACCATATAGATCGAAAAACACGGCGGCGTGTTGTACATGGAGTCGTTTTCTACAGCGAGCTTATAGTCAAGCATCGACGGCAATCCAGCGGGCACGCGTTCAAGCATGTCTTCCCTGAGTATTACGGCGACGACGCCGGCGGGGCCAATATTTTTTTGCGCACCCGCATAGATGAAGGCGTACTTGCTCACATCGGTGGGGCGGCATAGAAAATCGGAAGACATATCGCAAATAAGCGGCACGCCGCCGGTTTCGGGCTCCGTCTGAAACTGGACGCCTTCAATCGTTTCGTTGGAAGTAAAGTGGCAGTAGACAGCATTTGCGTCGAGCTGCAGTTCTGATTGCACCGGCACGCGGTTGTATCCGAGTTCCTTGCCAGACCACGCAGTATGCACCGCGCCTTCTTTCTTGCCTTCCTTTATGGCCTTCGCTCCCCACGCGCCGGTGAGAATATAGTCCGCGGATTTACCCGTGCCCCGCAGAAAGTTCATAGGCACCTGTGAGAACTGCATGGACGCGCCGCCCTGCAGAAACAATACCTTGTAGTTTGCGGGAACGCCGAGTAGTTGCACGATGTTGGATTTCGCCTGCTGCAAAACCGCTTCGAAAGCCTTCGAACGGTGGCTGATTTCCATGATGGAAGCACCCGCGCCCGGGTAGGCAAGCAGATCGCGCTGGGCCTCTTCGAGCGCGGCAAGCGGCAAGCCGCCGGGGCCGGCAGAGAAATTGAAGACTCGGTTTTCCATGTTATTTCGCTCCCTTGTAAATCGGAATCGGTGCGTAACCCGTTGGAAATTATCGCGCCGAAAGGCTCTGGCTGTGAAAGGAATAGCTTACTCGACCGATTCCACCGGGCGCAACTTTACAGGCCCGATCGATGCCTATTGAACGGTAGGTCCATTCCCCTTATCATGAACCTGCGGCAAGGCAGACCTCGAATGAACTGGGCAGCTTGTATGGTCGGAGTCGCATTATGGTGAACCTTATTGAGAAGGCCATTCCGGTCTTCTTTCTGCTTATTTTTCTGGAAGTGATTCTGTCTTTCCTGATTCGCCGCCGGGTTTACCGTTATTCGGACAGCATCAACGACTTGAGCATGGGCATAGTCGACCAGGTTGGCGGCGCCTTCCTGAAGTCCATCGTCTTTGCCGGCTATCTCTACCTGTATCACAACTGGCGACTCTTCGACATTCCCGCGAACTCGGTCGCGGCGGCGATCGGCTGCCTGCTGATGTATGACCTGATGTACTACTGGGCGCACCGCGCCAGCCACGACGTGAACATCATTTGGGGTTCTCACATCCCCCACCATCAGAGCGAGGAGTACAATCTCACCGTTGCATTGCGCCAAGGCGTGTTCCAAGGGTGTTTCTTCTGGATTTTTTACCTCCCCATTGCGCTTGTGGGTTTCCCTCCCGCGCTCTTTATCATGATGGCTTCCATCGATACGCTCTACCAATTCTGGATTCATACGCGGACCATCGGAAAGCTTGGGCCGCTGGAATGGGTCCTGAATACGCCCTCGCACCACCGCGTGCATCATGGAAAGAACCCGAAGTATATCGATAAGAACCACGGCGGCATTCTCATCATCTGGGATCGGCTATTCGGGACGTTCACGGAAGAGGAGGAAGAGCCGGTATACGGCACGGCGACGCCGCTGCGCAGTTGGAACCCGGTTTGGGGCCAGATTCACTATTGGGTCGATCTCTTTAAGCTGGCATGGCACGCCCCACGCTGGCAGGACAAGTTCCTCGTGTGGTTCATGAAGCCGGCGTGGCGTCCGCAGGGTCTTGAGAAGAAGGGCCCGCCAGCCTACCTGACGGAAGCGTTTTATCAAAAATATCACCCGCGAATTCCAGCCGGGCTGAGTCTCTATACCCTCTTTCAGTTTGTGCCCGCATTGATAATCGGAACGGCGTTTCTCGCGAAAGAATCGAGCATGGTCTTGCAAACCCGCGTTGGCGTCGCTGGCCTCGTCATTATCACGCTCGTGTGCATTGGCGGGATCTTCGAATCAAAGCGCTGGGCGATGTTGTTGGAACTCGTGCGCCATCCCGTTATGGCGGTTGCCGCCTTCATCTGGGCGAGCCTGACGTTTGGACTCGAAACACCCTCTGGCGTGATCGCGGCGGCTTTCGGCACCGTGTATTCGATGCTCATGCTGGTTTGGTTGCTACAGTACCGCTCGGTTTTCGTGCGGCACTTTGGGCCGATCGAGAATACGACAGAAACCACAACCCCCATCGAACCTGAGCGCGTGCCGGACCTGGTGTTGGCAAATCGGGAGATTACCGCTCCTGAGGGCCACGCACGCTAGGCCACAATGTCATGGACGACGTTGCCGTAGACATCCGTTAGCCGGAAATCACGCCCCGCATATCGATAGGTAAGCTCTTCGTGATCGAAGCCGAGCAGATGCAGCATGGTAGCGTGCAGGTCGTGCACGTGAACGGGCTTCTCCACCGCTTTAAAGCCGAACTCGTCGGTTGCGCCGTGTATGTGTCCGCCTTTCACGCCGCCACCCGCCATCCAAGCTGAAAACCCATAGTGATTATGGTCTCTGCCAGCGGCGAGCACCCCCTGGTTGACGCTTTGAATCTCGACCGTAGGCGTCCGGCCAAACTCGCCCACACACACCACGAGCGTGTCGTCCAGCATGCCGCGCTGCTTCAGATCTATCAGCAGGCCCGCGATGCCTTGATCGCATTGCGCGCAAAGGCGCCGGTGCGCCGCATCGATTTCGTCATGGCTATCCCAGGGCCGGCCCGGGCCGTGCCACAATTGAATAAAGCGCACGCCGCGTTCCAGCAGGCGGCGCGCGATCAGGCACTGCCGTGCCTGCACGGTTTCGCCGTACAGGTTGCGAATGTATTCGGGCTCCTGACTGATATCGAACGCGTCTGTTGCATCGAGCTGCATGCGATAGGCCAGCTCGAAGGACTGAATGCGTGACTCAATCGCATCGTCTGCCTGCCGCGCGGCCTGGTGCAATGAGTTCAACTCGCCAAGCAATTCCAGTTGCCGGCGTTGACCATGCGCAGAGGTATAGTGGCTCTTGATATTTTCGATCAGCTTTTCAACGTCCGTGTGCTGGCTGTCGATGTAATTGCCCTGATAGTTTCCGGGGAGAAATCCCGCCTGCCAGTTCTTCGATTCTTCTTCGGGATACCCGCCGGGGCACATCGTGATAAATCCGGGAAGGTTCGCGTTCTCGGAGCCAAGTCCATACGTGACCCAGGAGCCAACACTGGGGCGCGGCAGGCGCGCATCGCCGCAATTCATCAACAATAGCGACGGCCCATGCACGGGATTGTCAGTGTGCATGGAGCGGATGACACACATGTCGTCGACGCATTGTGAAAGATGAGGAAACAGTTCACTCACTGGAATCCCGCTCTGACCGTGCTGCGTAAACTTGAACGGTGTCGGCAAGGCTCCGCCTGTGGGACGCTCGGTGAGTATGCCTTCCAGTGGCAGTTTCTTGTCCGCATATTTTTCCAGCGAGGGCTTTGGGTCAAACGTATCCACATGCGACATGCCACCGTTCAGAAAAATATGAATGACTCTCTTGGCCCGTGGCGCGAAGTGTGGCGAAGTTTTCGACGCGCGCGCGGCAAACGCTGCTTCGACGCCGCCAAGCGTCGCCAAACCAAGCGCGCCAAATCCCATTCCTGTCCTGCGCAAGAAATCGCGTCGGCTCAGAATGAAATTCTCTACAGTACATTCATCGTGGCACATATTTCTGCTCCGTAAGCGTCAATCCACGAACATAAACTCATTGCTCATCAACAATACCTGGGCATACTGCTCCCAGGGCGAAAGAGGAACCGGGGTCGCCGGGGGCGGCCCGCGAAAGTCGAATCGGCTCAACCAATCCTGCTTGGGTAGCTTTCCCGCATTCGGCGACTTCAGATACAGACGCGGATGCCAGCGGAATTGGTCCGCTTGATCGTTGGCCTTGCACGCGACCACCAAATCGATCGTATCGCCGGGTTCGATCGTCGCGCCGTCGAACACCGTAATGGTCATACCGTCCTGCACTTCGCCTTTCCAGATAATCCCCTCACGGCTGGACACTACGTAGCCCGCGACGCCGTCTCCTTCTGCGGAGTAATGGTGTAATTCACCGACGCACGAAAGGGATGCGCTGGCAGGTGCAATCCACCGGCGGATGACGACGGTGTCGGGTCCACCCGGATGACCACCAAGCCGATCGAGCCGTGCAAGCCCACTTGAAGGAGCGGGAAGTTTGTCCGCACCTTGATATGTTTCGTCTACCCAATGAGTGAACTCAGTAAAGGAAGTCACTTTGCCGGAGTCGGCATCAAGCGTTCCGTACCCGTATCTCCATTCCGACGGCTCATAATACGGAACGGACGGCTCGGCAGTGTCCTGACCCGCAATAAAATCCTTTGCGAGTTCTATCTCGATCGGCAGAGGATCGCGCGTCAACACTGCGCGATACATTCTGGCTATGCGGTCAGCGGGCTCTGCATATTCCGCTCCGGCGTTGGCGAAGATCAGGCGCGATTGCTCGGCTACAAACGCGCTGTTCATCATGAACAACCCCTGCTGCGGAACGGTCGTCTGGAATCGGTTGGGGCTGTGCGAGCTGGGCGGCGCGAAATCAAAAATACGAAACATTGCCGGCAGATTTTCCCGATCCACTTCGCCGTAGACAGTACGTGTGTTCGCGAAGGGCACGCGCGTGATGTCGGACGGGAAGCCGCCACCCCCCAGATTCAGGTTCCCTGCCGCCTTTAAGATCGTGTCTCGCATGGCTTCGAAATCCAGGCGGCGGCGATTCTGTCGCCATACCAGCGTATTCGCAGGATCGACAACCATCCCGTCGTGGTATTCGTCGCTACGCTGCTGATATGCCGTCGAGAGCACGATCCGGCGAATCAGACGTTTGACCGACCAATTGTCTTCCATGAAGGTCCATGCAAGATGGTCCAACAACTCCGGATGGCTTGGCTTTTCTCCTTGCAGTCCGAAATCGCTTGGCGTTGCGACAATCGGATTTCCGAAGAGATGCATCCACACGCGGTTCACGAACACGCGCGCGGTGAGCGGATTGTTTCGGTCCGCGATCGCATGCGCGAGTTCGAGTCGCCCATGCCCCGTGTAAGGTTGCGGCGCTTCGCGCGAGAGCGCAACGAGAAATTGTCGTGGAACTTCTTCACCCTTCTTCCCAGGGTCGCCACGCACAAACACGTACGGATCAAACGGCGTTGGCGTGTTCTCAACGGCCATTGCATGGTCTGGCCGACCCGGGTGCGTGACTTTGTGCCGCTCTATGGCGAGGCGACGTTGCGTCAACTGCAAGCGGCTTTCGCGTTCCATCAAACTTTCGAGTTCTGACGGCAATACTTTCACCGGCGAATCTTCGGCCTCTATCGCCTTCTGCACGAGCGCCTCGCCACCATCTTCAAGCGCGGCAAGTTGAACTGCGGGGCCCTGCCCAAATGCCTTCACCGCATAGTCGCGCCAGCGTTTGAGCAGTTGCGGGCGCAGCGACTTGGCCTTGGCCTCCGCGGCGAGCTGCGTATCGTCCATATCGCGCGCATCGAGCGCGGCCTGGAGGTAAACCGCGGCATTTTCGCGCAGGAAGCGCGTCATTTCCTCGTGAACGGTGTTGAGCAATCGGCTCCGCTCGGCCTCAAGCTTGGCCAATTCCGTCGCATACTCCTGATACTCGGGATCTGTTGCGTCGGGCTCTTCAATAATCGGCAAATCCGCCGGTGCCTGTGTGCTTCGGAAGATTCCATAGAGCGAGTAGTAATCCGCAGTGGGAATCGGGTCAAACTTATGATCGTGACACCGCGCGCAGTTTACCGTCAGCGCCATGAGGCCTCGTGACACCACGTCTATCTGATCGTCGATCATGTCGTGCACGCTTCCCGGCCGTCCCAACGACAAGAATCCGAGCGCCGCCAGAGGTCGCTTATCGTCACCGAGGTCGATCTGATCCGCGGCGAGTTGATGCAAAAGAAACGTGTTGTACGGCAGGTCTTCGTTGAAAGCGCGAATCACATAGTCGCGGTAGGTATACGAGAACGGAAAGTAGCGGGTATCTTCAAAACCCGAAGCGCGCGTGTCGCTATAGCGCGCGATGTCCAACCAATGGCGACCCCACCGCTCACCAAACTGGGGCGAGGCCAGCAGCGCATCCACCACTTTCTCAAAGGCATCGGGCGAGGCATCGTTCTCAAACTGAACGATCTGATCGAACGTTGGCGGCAAACCGGTCAGGTCATAATGCACGCGCCGCAGCAGTGTACGTTTGGCCGCCTTCGGCGATGGCGCAACGCCCGCCTTCTGCATCGCGGCAAATAGAAATGCATCAATCGGGCTCTGCCCCCAACCGGCATCGTCCAATTGCGGTACGGGCGGATTCGCAACCGGCTGAAGCGACCAATGTGTCGCGCGGGCCGACGACACGAGGCGCTCCATGGAGGGACGCAGCCCGGCGAAGGGCGCATCCTTCGGCCACGGCGCGCCCTGCGACACCCAGTTCAAAACGTGATCCAGGTCGGCGGGCGTTACCGTCACGCCAGCGTGATGTTCACCCATTTTGTTGAGAAAGACGCCGGGGACCATCTCCCGCATCGCGGGGTCGGGCCGTTTGTCGAGGCGAATGCCTCCATCCTGTTTTTCCGCGCCGTGACAGCTATAGCAGGAATTGGAAAGCAAGGGCCTAATGTGCTGTTCAAAAGCCGTGATTTCCGCGGCAGAAAGCGCAGGTTCAGGGGGTGCCTCCGCGAACGCGGACAGGCCCAGCGTTGCCGCAACAATAAGGCGGACGCCGCCCTCCAAAATCGAGTGGCGTTGCCAAAACACTACCTTGCGAAAGGTGATGCCCAATCCTTTCACGATTACTCCGTCTCTCGCACGGAACAACTCCCGTTCCGGCGACTCCCAAATGCCCTCTAACCGACCGTCCGCAAACCGCTTCCGCGACCTGCAAACCCCGGCCCTGTACCCGTCTAACCACAAGAGTGCACGCCATCCCGGAGGATGTCAAGATCAGGGCGAGATTGAAAATTTGGCGCCCGCTCAAACGCGGACGAGTGATGGCGCGGCGTTGTTTGCCAGGTAGACGTGGGTGCGGGATTCGAAGAAGCCCCGCGTGCGGAGTAGGCCGTCGCGGAGGTCAACTTTGGGCTCCCAGTTCACGGTGGCGCGCAACTTGTCGTTGGAGATTGATACGTCGCCGACGTCCATCTGCGCCCAGTCTTCCGGCCACGGCACCTGTTTCACGCCGCCGGACCCCAGGGTTTCGACGACCATGCGGGCAAAATCCGCGATGGTATGTTCGACGTTACCCGCCGCGAAGTAGACCTGCCCTTCGGTCTTGGGTTCGAGGGCGACCGCGAGTAATGCATCGACGCAGTCGTCGACATAGAGCAGGTTGCGGCGCTGGTTGCCTTCGCCGTAGATCGTGAGTTCCTTGCCCTGCAGCGCCAGCCCAATGAAAAAGTTCAGCACGCCACCATCGCTGCTGCGAATGTTCGCGCGGGGTCCATAGATATTGGCGAGTCGGACCACCGTCGCGCGTATGCCATGCGCCCGGTGATAAATCATGTGGTACTTCTCGGCGACGCTCTTGTTCGCGCTGTAAATGTCGAGTGGAAACTCCGGGTGGTTCTCATCCATCACTTCGCGCACGCGGGGACCGCACTGTGTGCTCGTGCCGATGTAGATCACGCGGGCATTGGCGTTCTCTCGGCGCACGGATTCCAGCACGTTCATCACGCCGATGCAGTTGATTTGAATGTCGAGATACGGGTCGCGCATGGAGTATGCATGCGAGGTGTGACCGGCGCAGTTGAAGATGATGTCTTGATCGCGGATGGCGCGGCTGACGAGGTTGAGGTCGCGGACATCGTTGATAACCACGCGTATTGCCGGATGCCCTTCTAGATTCGCCGTATTCCCCCCGCCGTGGTCCATCAGAGAATCGTAGACGGTGACGTTTGCACCCTCGTTCTGGCAGCGAAGCGCAAGGTTGCTGCCGATGAAGCCGAGTCCGCCGAGTACAAGCACGTTTTTGCCAAGGAGCCTTGAAGGCATGCGAATCCCTTTCCCGTTTTCCCGCACCCGGGAGTAGTGTACGGGGAAAGGCCGGAATAGTCTACTCCTTACAATTTCGCAGGAAACGCGGATTCGAGAGACCTAGCTACGAACTACCGGTGGGGCGTCCACGCTGCCGCGTCGGGGGAACATGCTGGCGCGAACGGCACGATAGAGGAATAGCGGATTCCCGATGAGGTAGCGACGCCACAGCTTGAAGGGCTCGTTTACCAGACGATGAAACCATTGGAGGCCGTTTCTGCGCCAGAACTCGGACGCCTCTTTCATGGTGCCCGCGTATATTCGGATAGTGCCTGCGCCAATGCCCCAGACGATGGATTCCGGGCAGCGCTTGCGCGCAATCTCACATACCCGCTCGGTTCGCGGGGTGCTCATACCGATGAAGATGAAGTCTACTTTGCCCAATCGGCGAAAAAGTGCGTCGTACTCCTCTTCGCTCAAAAAACCGGAATGCGCCTGGAGGACATGGCAGTGACTGGTGGAAGCACAAATGCGGCGCGCCGCCAGGTCTGCTTCTTCGTGGGTTAACCCAATCAACACAGCCGTACTGGGTCGCATATTTTCGGCATGAAGGAACGCGCGAAACGCCTCGGTCATGTTGCAGCGCTGCGGCACGTGCGCGCTCCATAATCGGGAAAACCAGACTATCGACATACCGTCCGCTGTGACAACACGCGCGTTGTTCAATGCCTCGCGCAGCTGCGCGTCCTTGTATGCGATGTTAAAGATATGGGCGTTAATGCAGAGAAGCGAACGCGGTTGAGCAACCTTGTGTTCCAGCAAAAAGCGAATCTCGTCGAGCAACTGGGGAATGGTGTGCGTCGAGCACTTCACATCGCCCATCGCAAACTCGAACGGAGATCTTTGCGTTGCCGCGGACACGTCAGACAACCTGCGGCTTTCGGGCTTTTGCGCCCTGCTGCAATTCCGCCGAAACGCGCTGCGCAGCGGCTTTATATCCCGCGATGAGATTTGCGTAGTATTGATTCGCCGTGTAGGACTGCAAGGCCTTTGCGCGCGCGGCGAGTCCGAGGCAACGGCACAAGTCAGGGTCTCGCCACAACGTCAACATGAGTCGCGCGAGGTCCTGCGCATCACCGGGTTTGAAAAGGTAGCCCGTGACGCCGTGCTGCACGAGTTCCGGCAACGCGCCTGCGTTTGCCGCGATGACCGGCAAGCCCAGCATCATCGCTTCCGCGACAACGAGCCCAAACGCCTCGAACCACCGGCTGGGCACAACGAGGAAGCGCGCATTCGCATAGAACTCAACGAGATCATTGCCGCTGAGGTGCCCCAGCCATTGCACGTTTGGCGGTACTTCTTTCGGCACGTTCGTGGCATGCCCCGCGATGTGCAGGGGCATTGCGGTGCGCCATGCCGCTTCGATAAGGGTATCCACCCCTTTCTCCGGCGCGACGCGCCCTGCGTACGCGGCGTACTTGCCCGCTCCGGCGTCGACAACTTGATTGGGGACGCGCACCATGTTCGGCACAACGCGGAAGCGGTCGCGCGACAATCCCGAAGCAATCAGTTTTTCCTGCACAAAAACGCTCGGGGTAAAAAACATATCGACGTTGGAACGGAACAGGTCAAATGATTTTGCAATGCCGCCGCGCAGCGCGAATGCAGCACTTTCCAGACGATTGCCCCGGCAGTTTTGGGTCAAGCAGGACACGGTTGAGCCGGTCACACACCGGTCACAGGGTGTTCCATTCGCCAAATGCGTCGCGACCGGGCACGTAAGCCGAAAATCGTGACACGTCATCACTACGGGCACGCCGGCGGCTTTGCAATCGCGCAGCACCCACGGCGAATGCGCGGGATACACTTCATGCACATGTACGATATCCGGCTGGAAATCGCGAAGAACTTCCCGCATTTCCCGGCGGCTTGCGAAGGAATACACACCCCGCGCGGAAGCTTTCGCCTTTCCAATGATCGAGTTGTCGTAACCGCTGCTTTCACTCGTCATCATGAATACGTCGTGTCCGTTGGCGCGCAACACTTCGGCCGTGACTCTGGCCATAAAATCCGAGCCGCCACCGAACCGATGCCAATTCATGATTTGAACAACACGCATGAGCGTCCGAGTCTCCTAACTGTTGTGGAAGAGCTTGCGCTCGCTGCGAAAATCAATGGCGGATGCTTCCGAAGAGGCCCCAGCCACACTCGGCACGCTCATCTGCGCCACACGCTTGGCATAGCCCCAAACGCGCCAGAGACTGCACCGTGAAGCGAGGGCCTTTGCTTCGTCGCGCTGCAGTCGCGCCAGTAGCAACGCCGGAACGTGCCTGGAAATGCCGTGAGATACTCGGGCGATGCACGCAAACCAGGTAAAGAGGATTCCCCATTCGCGCAGGTCACGGCGCGCGTAGCAGTCGCCGCCGCGGAGGGACGCCCAGAGAAGGTACGCCGATTCGAGCCGATACTCCGGAATGATGTGATGCACCAGTGCATACGGCGTGAACCAGCATTCATGCCCTGCGCGCCGCAAACGCATGAAGAGATCGGTGTCCTCTCCCCCCTGCGTCAGCGATTCGTCGAATCCGCCCAATTCCTCCACAAGCGCCCTGCGAATGAGTAGATTGCCCGTACACACGAGCGCATCGCGGGAACAAACGTGTGGCGCGCCGCTCGCCTCAATCTCGCCGAGGATTAGCCGAATCTGGCGCGGCAGACCTGCAAGAACGCGTGCCGGCAACTCGAGCATTCGCGCCCCGCCGATCGCGTTCGCATTGGTTTGCTGCTGCGTGTAGCAAAGGTTGCGCAACCATGCTGAATCCGCGATTTGATCATCATCGGTGAACGCGAGCCACGTGCCGCGCGCCGCGCGGACGCCAGCGTTCCGCGCGGCTGAGATACCGATGCCGTTCTCGCGCAGATGTACAACCGGCCTGTCAGTGCAGCGCTTCGCCTCGCGAATAACTTCCGCTGTCGCATCGGTTGAACCATCGTCCACCACGACCACTTCGTAGTTCAGGCCATCCGGCAGATTTTGAATGGCCAACGAAGCCAATGCGCGGCGCAGCATGTCTGCGCGGTTGTACGTGCAAACAATTACGCTGATATCCATATGTCGCTCTTTCGCGCTCATGGTTGGAAGTAACCTTTACTTAGACAGCAGCCTTTACGCGAGATGCCCACGCCTGGGAATGCGCCAAAACAGGCGGACGTCCGATCGAGTAGTAGTCGTAGCCAAGGGTTTTCATGAGTTCCGTGGAATACACATTGCGCCCATCGAAGATCACTGGGCTATTCAATAGCGCTTTCATGCGATCGAAGTCCGGGTTTTTGAAGTATGACCACTCCGTCACCAGCAACATGGCATCGCATCCCTGCAATGCGCTGTAACTGTCCTCGGCATAGGTGATCCCCTCTCGCGGGCCAAGATAGCGCTGTGTTTCGCGCGTGGCCTTCGGGTCATACACCTGGACTTCCGCGCCGGCTTTCAGCAGCGCATCTATCAAGACCAGCGACGGGGCTTCGCGCACATCGTCAGTCTCCGGCTTGAACGAAAGCCCCCAAATTGCAAAACGCTTTCCGGCAACGTCATGGTTGTAGTAGGCCATAAGTTTTCGCAGGAGTGAGGATTTCTGCTCGTTGTTGACATCTTCCACCGCATTAAGAATCTTGGGCTCGTATCCGGCGCCCTTTGCGGTGCTCACGAGCGCTTGCACGTCCTTTGGGAAGCAGGAGCCGCCGTAACCAATTCCGGGAAAAATGAACTGATAGCCGATACGGCTGTCCGCACCGATTCCGTTGCGCACGTCCTCGACGTTTGCGCCAACACGTTCGCAGATGGTCGCGACTTCGTTAATGAACGAGATCTTCATCGCAAGCATGGCGTTGGCGGCGTACTTCGTCATCTCCGACGACATCGGGTCCATCGTCAACACCGGATGTCCGTCGCGGATAAAGCTTGCGTAAAGCTCCTTCATGAGCACTTCAGTCCGGCAATCGCTGCACCCGATCACGATGCGGTCCGGGTTCATGAAGTCGTCAATGGCGCATCCTTCGCGGAGAAACTCGGGGTTCGACACCACGTCGAAATCCAATCGCATTGCGCGCTCACGCAATTTTGCTTCGATGGTGTTACGCACTTTGTCGGCCGTTCCCACGGGTACGGTTGACTTGTTCACAACGATCTTGTAGCCATTGATGTATTCGCCAATTGAACCGGCGGCGGCGAGTACGTGCTTCAGGTCCGCCGTGCCATCTTCCATTGGAGGCGTTCCCACCGCGATAAAGATGAACAGGGCTCGCTCAATCGCCGCTTTTAGGTCGGTCGTGAACGATAGGCGTCCCTGTTCGACGTTCAAAGCGACCATCTCGTCCAATCCGGGTTCGTAGATGGGGATTCTGCCGAATCGCAGGGCTTCAATCTTCGCTGCATCGATGTCGACGCAGGTCACGTCGTGGCCCACTTCGCTGAAGCAGGTCCCCGTGACTAATCCAACATAACCGGTCCCGATGACGGCTATTCTCATGATGCGGATCCTTTCTTAACGCCGGACACCGGCGGTGTTGGCAGGTTGATGCACAAGAAGCGGCGTGGACGAAGGTTGGGTTTCGCGCGAAACCCCTAAGCGTCCTTCGACCAATGCGTAGTACCAATTCTCAAGCCCCATCACGAGCTTGTCCCATGCAAATACTTTCTCGGCGACTTCCCGGGCGACCATGCCGGCGCGCACCGCGCGCGCGCCGTCATTCAGAAAATCGCGCGCGGCAGCGGCCATCCCCTCGGGTGTCTCTTCGCAAAGCGCGCCGATGGGGAATCTTTCGAACAGCCGCTTCACTTCACCGACGGGATTCGAGATCGTTGGCCGGCCAATGCACATGTAGTCGCCAATTTTGTTTGGCCAACGGCCTACATTGCTGACTTTCTGCGAATACGGCATCAGGAATACGTCGGCCGCGGACAAATAGTTTGGGAGTTCCTTGTAGGCCACCGGCCCGAGCGCTTTGATGCCTTTCATCGACTCTGGATTCGATATCATGCCGCGTACGTCGCGTTCGGTAGGGCCAACCAACAACAGCACAACGCGCGAATCGGTCTGGCGCAGTATTTCGAACGCCTTCACTGCCATGGGCAGGTCGATTAACACGTCGAGTCCGGAAAAACAGACGACGGGCGCATCTTCGGCGATGCCAAGCATGCGTCGGCTCTGTACCTGCTCCGGGATGCGAGAGAAGGTTCGAATATTGGCGCCGCCAGGAATCACCACGCAGCGTTCGCGCGGCACGCCAAGCGAGGCGCCGCGTTCCGCCAGCGCATGGCTGATCGTCGTTAGTCCATCAAGCTTGTTTCGGTAGTACTCTTCAAAAAAGACTTCAATGCCCGCGAACAGCCACTGGTACCAAAGCGGACGACGTTCCTTGATTAGACCACCATGCCCCCACCAGTCAATCCAGTCGCTCACGATTGGGATCTTTCTCTCCCGCGCATAGGTGAGCGCTGGCCACACGACGGCGAGACGCGTATCGAGGCAATGGATCAAGTCGTACTTCTTGTTCTCCCGGCGGAGAAAGCGAAGACGCCGATACGCACAGACCGGGTCCCAACCCTGACGCAATGCGCCGATCAGCAGGTCAGGATTTTCTATGATGCGAAACCCGTCGACTTTCTCTATCTTGGTGCGCCATCGTTCCGTGTTGGCATGGCACATCACGTCGACTTCGTGGCCGCGCGCGGCGAGCTCGCTGGCCCACGGATGCGCACGAAAGTTGATCTTGAACCGCCGGTGATTCGATACCAGCAGTATCCGCAAGGGACGTTTCTTGCGCGGCGTGTTCATGCCGGAATCGCTTCGCGATGTTCGACGTTTGCGGTATATACCTCGCCGAGGATTCGCGGCACGTCGTAGGTGATGCGCCAATCCGGATAATGCGACTCGAACTTCTGCAATCCGGAGATCCACCAAATGTGATCGCCTACGCGATTGTCATCGACGTAGGCTGTCTCCATCTTATTGCCGCAGATCGATTCGCAAATCGAGATCGCTTCCTGCATCGAACAGTTACTGTAGCGTCCGCCGCCGATGTTGTAGACCTCGCCGTGCCGGGGACGCTTGTAGAATTCATAGAACGCCTGAATCAGGTCATAGCTGTGGATATTGTCGCGAACCTGTTTACCTTTGTATCCAAAGATGCAGTATTCGCGGCGATTTGCGCAGCATTTCATCAGGTACGCGAGGAAACCGTGCAACTCTGCGCCGGAATGCCCGGGACCGGTGAGGCAACCGCCACGGAATACCGCCGTCTTCATCTTGAAGTAGCGGCCATATTCCTGGACCATGATGTCCGCTGCGACCTTGGATGCGCCGAATACGGAGTGCGTGCTGGCATCGATCGACATGCCTTCCCCGATTCCACATTCGTACTCGTGGCCCGCCTCGATCTCCCATCGCGTATCCAACTCGCGCAGGGGCAGGGTATTGGGTCTGTCGCCATAGACTTTGTTCGTGGAGGTGAAGATAAACACTGCTTCCGGCGCGCAGAGCCGCGTGCATTCTAGTAGGTTGATCGTACCGGTCGCATTCACGCCGAAATCCACCAAGGGCGCGCGCGCAGCCCAGTCGTGCGAAGGTTGTGCGGCCGTATGCACGACAAGGGCAATGTCGCTCCCGTACTGTTCAAAGATCAGGCGAATTGCCGCCATGTCGCGAATATCCGCGGAGTAGTGCTTGTAATTCAGAAGGTTCGTTTTGAGCTCATCGACGGACCACGCAGTGGACGCCTCGGGACCGAAGAACTCCGCGCGCATGTTGTTGTCTATTCCGACAATGTAGAATCCACGTTTGCTGAAAAATCTGGCTGCTTCCGCCCCGATGAGGCCGCCGGACCCGGTTACGATTGCTACTTTCATGGTGCCTTCTCCTTTGTTCGGTGCGGTGCTTACGCGATATTGGCCAAACCAGTCACCGTTTGCCGCTCCGCAACGGCACCGGTAGCCAGTTCATAGATACTGATCAATCGCTTGTAATACGTTTCGACGCTGTATTCCCGTTCCACCTTCCGGCGACCGGACTCCCCCATTGCTTTCGCCAATACAGCATTGGCCCAGAGCTGTTCCATTCGCTGGGCAAGCGCGATCGCATCGTTGGGTGGAAAGTGAAAACCAGTTTCGCCATCGTCGACAATTTCAGCCAGACCCGCCATGCGCGTGGCGATTACGGGAATTGCGTAACTCATGGCTTCCGCGGCGACAAGCCCAAAGGCCTCGTACCACCTGCTGGGCACAACGCATGCCCGCGCATTTGCGTAAAAGTCGCCGAGGTCCGCCTTCGAAAGTTGTCCGACAAATGTGACGTTTGCCGGGGCATCGGCGCGCAGCGCCGCTTCCAGCGGGCCTTCGCCTGCAATACGAACGGGAACATGCGGAACCAGCCGCGCGGCATCGAGCAAGGTCTCGATCCCTTTCTCTTCGCTGAACCTGCCTGCAAGGGCTATGTACTCGCCAATGGCAGCGTTGCCGGTCGAGCTGGGCAAGGGAACGACATTCGGGATGACGCGAATGCGTTCTTCTGGAAATCCCGCCGCAACCAACCGTGACTTCACAAAGTGGCTGGGCGGCGCGAACACGCGGACATGCCTGTGAAAGAATCCATGCATGCGGGTCAGCATATTGCGCGTTGCGAAGGCGACGCTTTCGAACACATTGCCACGGCAATTGTTCAACGCGCAGTTGTACTC
>CALEZK010000276.1 GCA_937928585.1 uncultured bacterium
GTGGAGGACTATCTCGAACTGCGCCCGGAGAAACGAGCGACCATCGAGAAGCACGTGAAGTCGGGCCGGTTGATCATTGGTCCGTGGTACTCGCTGCCGGAGGAATACATCGTCAACGGGGAATCGCTGGTTCGCAACCTGGTCGTGGGCCATCGCGTTGCGGAGAGTCTCGGCAAGGTGTCGAAGGTGGGCTATACGCCGTTCAGCTACGGGCAGACCTCGCAGATTCCACAGATCTACATGGGCTTCGATATCGACACGATCATTTTCTATCGCGGCATCAACACACCGAAGAGTGAATTCATCCTCGAAGGGCCGGATGGCACGCGCCTGTTGGGCATGCGCTTCGGCACGATGAGCCGGTTCAGCTACTACATCTACGTGTATCGGTATTTGCGCTATGGTTCGGACGATGTATGGGCGCGCTACGATTGGGACCGCGGCGCGGCGCCGTTTCGCCTGGCGCGGGCAGACAAACCACGCGAGCATTATCATGTGCTTGACAAGCACATCAAACAGTGGAACGACAAACCGATTCGCGATCAGTTGCTGAAACTCGTGAAGGACGAATCGGAGCATTTCACCACTTCGCACATCTGCTGCATGCAGGGATTCGATACGAGCGATCCCGACCCGGAAGAGTCGCGGATCATGAAGCTGTGCCAGAAACTACTTCCAGAGCACGACATCAAGCTGTCCGATCTCGACACGTATATGAAGGCGATGCGCAAAGAGGTGAAGAATCCGGCGGTGCTCACCGGCGAAAGCCGCGACCCTGGCTCGACCGGCAAGTGGACGCACCTCATGGGCGACGTCATCAGCGCGCGCACGCGCCTGAAACGCGCGAACCACAAGGCCGAAGTGCATCTGCAACGCCTTGCGGAACCGTGGAGCGCGATTGGGTCGATGGTTGGCGGTGAATACGTGAAGACGGGCATCGACAAGTGCTGGAAACTGCTGCTGCAGAACCATCCGCACGACACCATCACCGGCGCGGGAATCGACCAGATGGAGAAGGACTCGCTGTTCCGGTTCGATCAGATCTGCATCATCAGCGAAGGGCTCGCGCGGCGCGGCATGGGCGCGGTGCAGATCGCGATCGATAATTCGGACTTGTCGCCAAAGGACAGCGTGTTGACGGTGTACAACCCGTGCCCGTTTCCGCGCAGCGGCGTCGTGTCCGCGTACATCGACATGCCCGCAAACATGGGTTACGACGCGTTCAGCATCCGCACGCCGGACGGCAAAAAAGTTTCGCGCATTCAGCGCAAGGAGCAGTTCGAGTGGGGCACGCTCGTGCGCAATTTGCAGGACATTTCTATCGAGCTCAATTCGCAGCGCGTGCTGTGCCATATTGAGGTCGAGGACATTCCCGCGTTCGGATACAAAACCTATCACATCGTGCGCGAGGAGAAGTGGCAGTTTGAGCCCGGCTCGCTTGCGGTGGAGACGAACGTGATCGAGAATGAGCATCTCCGCGTGAAGTTCAACAGCGACGGCACGCTCGACGTTACGCACAAACCAACGAAACAGACGTATGCCGGTCTGCACTATCTCGAAGACACGGGGGAGACGGGCCACTCGTGGATTCACATGGAGCCGCATTCAAACGAAGCGATCACGTCGCACGGATTCCCCTGCGTCATCGCGTTGGAAGAAGCGGGACCGCTGCTTGCGCGCGTGCGCGTCGAATATCACATGGAAGTGCCCATCGGCATTGACGACGAGATGACCGATCAATTCCGCGGCGATGCGATGGATCACACCAGCCGCACGAAAGAGCGGAAGAAACTGATCGTGACGAGCCGATTCACGCTGCGCGCCGGACAGCAGCGGCTCGATGTCGTGACGTCGCTGGATAACCAGTGCCGCAACCATCGCCTGCGCGTGATGTTCCCCACGGGCCTCAGGACAAACCAGACGCACACCGACGCGACGTACGACGTGATCGCGCGTGACATTACGGTCAAAAAAGGCAACGCATACTACGGCAAACCGAACCCGCAGTATCCCATGTACCGGTGGGTCGATATGAGCGACGGCAAGAAAGGTTTTGCGATTCTGAACACGGGCATCCGCGAGTACGAAGCGATGGACAACAAGGAGCGCACGCTCGGCATCACGTTGTTCCGCGCGTTCACGTATCGCAACTGCCCGATCTTCGGACGCTGGGAAGTGCATCCGGAGATGGACCTCGCGCAGTGTATCGGTCCGCACGAATGGACGTACAGCATCTACCCGCACAAGGGCGATTGGACCAACGGCGTCTTCAATCAGGCGGAAGAACTCAACCTGCCGCTGGACCCCGCGCAGTGCGGCCCCCACAAAGGCACGCTGCCGAAGTCACTCAGCTTCTTGACGCTGAGCGGCGGGAACGTCCAACTCACCGCGTTTAAACAACACGAAGATCGCCCGGGTTCGTATACCGTCCGCGTGTTTAACCCAGAAGCGAAGTCGGTCACGGCAAAACTGACTTTCGCGAAACCGATCAAGAAGGCGTGGTTCTGCAATCTGAATGAGGAGCGCAGGAAGGAAGTGAAACCAGTGGGCAAAGCGCTAACGGTGCCGCTGGGGAAAAAGAAGATTGCGACAGTGGAGATTGTTTTCTAGCGCAGCAATCGTCACCGGTACAGTTTCGGCTTTGTAACGCCCGGCAAAATCTTCCAGAGCAATCGCTAGGGCAGGTCCGTGCCAGGCGTCAATTTGGAGATAGTGCGCGAGGGTCAATCAAGAGCATATCAAGAGGGTAGCAAGCACTTCTTAGTACCTGGGTTTTCATGTCAAGGTCGTTCGCCAGATGATAGAGCGTAAAGTTGGTTTCGAACGGCCGTTTCTACCCCACCCGCCTGGGTTTTCGCCTAGGTAACAGAGTTGCCGCTTGCTGGTATGGTTTGACTCAGGGGTTCTAGGGAACGTCGGGAAGCGTTCTTGGTTCGTTAAAGAAGAAAATGAGTTAAACGTACTTCGGCCTGGGGGGCGTGATCAGTGAAACTGCTTCGTCAGAGTCAACTTACGGCGTTCTTACCAATGTATACCGCGATAGCAGCTTTCGCGGTCATCGGGCAATTTCAGGCGGCGGCCCAAGCCGCAGCTTACGTCACAAGTGGAAGCGCGAGTTCCGTTTATGTGATAGACACCGCTGCCGACACCGTGGCCGATACCATATCCAATAGCGGTTCGCCTTCGCAGATCGTCGTTTCGCCCGATGGCCTTACCGCCTACGTAAGCAATCTGGCAGGCGATTCGATATCGGTGATTGACGCCGTGACGAACATGGTCATCGATACGATTCCCGTTGGCGACGCGCCAAGCCATCTTGCGCTGACTCCAGATGGCGCGACTATTTATGTATCGACCGCAGATGGCGTGGTTCAATGCGTCGATGTTGCGTCCAAGACCATAATCGCTGACATACCGCTTTTCGGCGTTGTAGGACGTCTCGCTATCTCGCCAGATGGCAATCGGTTATATGTAGCGTGGGGTGGCGTGTCCGTTATCGACACTTTGGCGAACATAGTGCTCACGACAATCTATCCTGGCAACCATGCCAGCGACGTAGCACTATCGCCGGACGGCACGCGCGTCTATATCGCGACAACGCACTATGAGTTTGATCCTGTTTTCAGCGCGTACGGCGCGATACAGGTATACGATACGACGGACTACACGTGGATTGACGGCGTGTTCACCGGTTCATTGCCTGGGGCAATTGCAGTCTCAACTGACGGTACGCGGCTCTACGCCGCGCTGACGGCGACGTGGTCGAATACCGGTTATGGCGCGGGCTTTCTGCAAGGTCGTGTTGTGGCCGCGATTAATTTGACGAGCTTGGAAGTCGTTGGTTGGACAGATGTATTCAAGACACCCAACGATATTGCAATAACGCCTGACGACAGCAAAGTGCTCGTGACAGTTCCTATTTTGAAGAATGTGACCGTAATCGAAACCTCAACAAACACGGTTTCAACGCAGGTTCCCCTTGTTGGTACGCCGGGTGGGATCGGGATTGTGCCGGGCGAGCCAATAATCACGACGGACCCAGATGATGTGTTGCGTGTCGCAATTGATATACGCCCCGGTTCCACGCCGAAGAATCGCGTATTGCCGGGAGACCCTACGGCAAAGATATCCGTCGCGGTGCTTTCAACGGACATAATCGACGCAACCACGATTGATAGCGCGTCGATTCGGTTTGGCGCGCATGGCACGGAAGCAGCGCCCGTGTCTTCTCGGTTAAAAGACGTCGATGGAGATGGCGTGTTGGATCTGTTGATTCGTTTTCGCACAGGCGCCACGGGCATTCAGTGCGGCGATGTGAGCGCGAGGCTCACGGGGCAAACGTTGTCTGGTCAGTCAATCGAGGGCGTGGATACTATCCGCACTGTGAAGTGTCCGTAAACTTGGGACAACCTGCAACCAACGGCGCTTTGTCTTTGCGCCTCTTTTCAGATGTAACTACTTTGTGGATTTCAAGGTGGTTCCTGTTGTGGCGTTTGGGGGAAGTGTGAGGGTTGCGGGGTTCCATTCTTTTGGCAGCGATATGGTGTAGTCGGGGCCGGAGGGGCCGTGGTTTTCCGCTATGGTGATCTCGATGGTTGTTTGTGTTGCTTTTACGTCGAGCACGAGATCGCGGAAGCGGATGCGCGTAATGCCAAGTTCGGGCCAGTTGCCTGGCAGGCGCGGGTTGAGGGCGAAGCCGTCCGGTTTTGCGTCGAAGCCGAGAAAGCCGTCGAAAAAGATCTGCGGGGCCATGACGCTTTCGAAGAATTCCTGATCGAGGCCGAGGCCGCCGGCGGTGCCGCCGCCTTGCAGCGTGCCGGGGCGCGTGCCGTCGTAATATTTGCGGTAACCGCCCGCCGCGGTAACTTCGTCGAACCATGCGGCGATTTCGTTCACGCGCGGGCTGACGCTGTCCGCGCCGCGCACTTTCAGGCGTGCCATCAGGTCGTAGTAAGTGAAGCCCATCACTGCGCCGCCGTCCTGCACCTGTCCGCCCCAGGGAATGCTCTCCGGGCCTGACCACGCCCACAGGTAATATTCGACGTTGCGCTTGGTTGTTGCGCGCGGGCCGAAGCGCCAGTGGTAGATGTCCGCGCCGATGGAGGTATCGCCTTCGACGATGCGGTCGCCGGTAATCCAATCCATAATCGCTTTTGCGTGATCGTCTGATGCGAAGCCGAAGTGAATTGCTTCAAGATTCAGAAAGGTGAGGCCCCAATCATGGCCTACGCCGTCGATGTCGATTGCGCAGAAGAAGCGTTTTGTCTCCGGGTTCCAGAAAACGTCATTGCCTTTCTTCTTCACGCGTGCAGCGCGATCACGCAACGATTCGGCAGTGAACGCGAGCGCACCGCTGGGGATGTTCCACTCCGGATGCGCGACGATGGCCGCTTCGATCTCCGCCATGACGTTTAATGCGTCGTAGTATTGATACGTCGCATAGCAGTCCTTGTAGCCCATCGGCAGGAGGTCCCAATAGTTGTTGCCGATGCCGTTGCCGGAGAGAATCTCCTTTTTGCCGTCGACCAGCTTGATGCCGCTGCGCCCTTCGTGCCCGACCCACGTTGTCATCACGAGGTCTTCCTTGTCCGCGTGAAATTCGGTCATTATGTAACGCATGGCGATGCGCATGCGGCCGATTTGATCGCGCAGAAATGCAATGTCGCCGGTCCAGTTGAAATAGTTTGCGCACCCGCGCACAAAATTCGAGTTATTGATGTTGTGCCGCGTGTCGTATTGGGTGAACAACGCTTGCACGCCGACTGTCGCGCCAGCCCGTTCGTTGCCAAACTGGACGCGTAATCCGGTTATCGCACCCTTCCATTCCGGATGTGTATAGACCGGCACCATCGTGTACGTGAAATTTGGGCCGTCCACCGCGGCGAAATACATGCGCCGCGCCGGCGCATACTCCGGCGCGTCTTCGCGCGTCCATTCCAGATACGGTTGCGCATTGCCGAGGCCGGACGCGCGCCATCGCAACTGAATAAACGGCGCGTTATACGGATCAATTCGCATCGCGGGCGCGGTCACGCTCGCGTGCGGCGCGTCGAGTTTCACGTTCCATGCCTGATCGTGGATGCCATCGTCCGTGCCACCGGTGATGACCCAGCCTTCCTGCGTCTTTACGTCCGTGCCGGTCCAGTTGCGGTGAATGCCGTCGAGATTGAAATGCCAGCCCCAGCCGCCCGTACCCTGCGCCCAGAAGGGAAACGGCCAACCCGTTTGATGCGCGATGGAAGTGTGCTGATGTGTGGCGACGTATCCATCGGGATCGATGATGCGGCCTGACAACGCGGCGCGCCATTTCGCGCGCATCGCGCTCCACGAATCGTTCGTGGTCACCGCCGGCCAGAGCGCGGGCACGCTGAGCCATTCGTCCCACAGGGTTGCCTGGGGGGCCGTGCCGGGATAGTGCAGCCAATACAGATTGCGAAAGCTTTCCGCTACGGCCTCGTGCCCCGGCGCGATGATGCGCGGGAAATCAGCAGGCGGTTCCTCTGCGAAAAGCGGCAGCGCCGCGACAATCAGACAGAGGAAAAGTGCGCATATTCGTTGCATTGTCGGCCCCAAGCGTTTTGATTAAGCAAGAAACTATTGGTGATTATAAACATGCTTGATCGTATAGTATCAAAAGTAATACGGGAAGGGCCGCATAACAAAGGTGGCGAACCGTGCGAATCATTTCTGATTTCAAAGACTACTACGACTCCGCGCTCGGCTTCGGGATCGATCCCAATGTTCGGTATATGCGTAAGCGGGAAGTGCTTGAACGCACCGGAGGGTGCGAGACGTGGATGGCTGAGAAGAAAGCGCTTCCACCACTCTTTGGTCCGTTACAGACCATCCTCGATTTAATGGGGTCGTTGCCGCATCGCCTAAACGCCAACATAAATGCACATTACCAAAGGGAGTATAGTCTCGAAATTCCCACAATGGTTAAGGTGATCGGTTTCTGCGGACTCCTTTATCCAGCCATCGAGATTGACGGAAAGACATTTTTCTACGTCGAAAAGGTCGCGTCTGGATTAAGTCCCGATTTCCTGAAAAAATACCGTCTCGATGCGGAAAAGCTGGACGCAATTCTGCAACAGAAAAGAACTAAATCCCCTCCATGGAAGACGGAATTTCTGACGACCCTAAGTTGGACAAAGCGCTGCGAGGAGATTGCTGGGAAACGGTTCGACAACATTTTCATCGAAATGGGCGCGCCGATTTTTATGATAGAGCGCGAACACCAAAACATTCGCCGGGATCGCAGTCACGGTCCCACCCGGCCAGATATGGTGCGGTACGCAATAAACCCGTTTCTAAAACCGCATGATTTCCAGAAAGTTTTTGGGCCTGCCGAGGCGTTTCAGGAACTCGCCATGTATGTGGGGAACCAGCTCGCGCGCCAGCCCGATCCCATTTCGACTGTATCCGACGAAATCATGCGCGACCAGAAAGGTTTCGATAAATGGTCCTTCCGTCGTCACAAGGAAGACGACACGAAATTCAAGAAGTCACTGCGGAATCCATAGCGTCCGGAGTAGACGACAAACGTAGTCGCTGCGTCCGTGCACGCCGCGTTTAGTTTGAAAGGAGGAGGGGATTGTGTATTTCTTCAACCTGAAAGCGCTAACAAACGAACTTAAGGAACGTCCACTCACGGACCGCGAGGCGTTTCCGTACGCGATAGCATGGATCGCACTTACGTTTCTTCCACTATCGAATTCGGATCCCAAGAATTCCATCGATATCATATTCGATGTTATGGTTTATGCCGCAATCGTGCTGGGTTTTTACTGGCTGTATCGGATAAACGGCGGACCTCACGGCATTGGATTTCTGGGCCGGTATTTGTCGCTGTTTTGGGTAATCGGCCTTTGGCTAATCTCGTTTCTAGTCATTTTAGGTATTCCCTTCGCGATGATTGTTGGATTTGCGATAGCGGTAACGGGCATTGAGTTCGGGGCGGAGGCCGAGTCGTTGCTGTTCGGCGCCGTGATTTTGGTTGCGATAATCGCATCCCTCGGAGTCCAAGTCCGGCAAATGAAGCTAATCGCGCTTGCCTGGCCCGCAACGCCGCCACCGCCTATTGAAGAGGGAGTCGGCACGCAATGAGCGTGGCGATCGCCGGTGCGGTGTGCGTGGCAGTTCGCACGTTGTCTTGGGTTGATCACGCGCGGCGGTTTTGGGAGGGCGCGCGTCCCCGCGCGCTATCGCGCAACTGGCAGTCTCTTGGTTTAGGCTAGCGGTCGAGGACGACCCCCCTCCCGGTACGGTCCGTATCGCAATCTTTCATTGTCCCCGGTGTGTTTCTTGAAGTTTTCGGCGGTCAACCGGTATCGTATAGCGTTCGGTGGAACTTTATTCGCGTTACGTGCATAAACCATCTGGCGGGGGTATGGGCCGCACTCTGCCTTGCCCCTCCTGGTAGACGTATGTGCGAATGGTCGGGCGGGCGTAGGAGCCATCTGGAGGAACATGCCGATGCGGTCTAATAAGGTCTTTTCGTGGATCCGTGGAGGTCTTGCGCTGTTGTGCGTCTTTGGGTTAAGCGCAACCCTGACAGGCTGTACGACGATGCAGAACCCGTTCCAGAAAGCGTCGACGCCGCCCCCGGCGGAACTGCCGCCGGACACGGGTCCGCCGCTGGCGGCTGAGCCGGGTCCGCCGCCGCCAGAGCCGGGCTTGCCGCTTGCGCCGACGCAGCGGTTTGCGGATGTGCCGCTTCCGCAGGGCACGAAGGAAGACCCGGACAAGACGTTCGTCTACGAGGACAAGAACGTGCAGGTTGGCCGGATGGTGTATACGACGCGCGCGACGGTAAACGAACTCGCGCAGTTCTATATTAATGAAGCGCCCACGGGTGGCTGGCGGTTGGTGAATAACATCCAGGCGGCGGGGCAGGAGTTGCAGTATCTGAAGCCGGGCAAGCGCCTTGTGGTAATCGTGCGCGACCTCGGTCCGACAAAGGGAAGGCAACTCTGGTTGACGGTCACGCCGGACAGCACTCAATGAGGTTCCGCTTCCGTGGTGCAGCGTTGGCGCGGTACGGAGTTTTCCTGCCGGTACTGTTGATAACGACGCTGTGCACGGGAAGTTGTTTGAGCAATCTTCCGGTCGACATTCCGGGCGTGACCACGCCGGGGCCGACGGATGAGCAGCAGATTGTGTCGCTGCTGGAAGATGTGCATCGCGGCATGCAGTCGCGGCGCGTGTTCAAGGTGCTCGCGCACGTATCGCGCACGTATCGCGATGATTCCGGGCGTGACTACGACATGCTTGAACAATATCTGACGGAGTTGTTTCGCAATTACAAGTTGATAGAAGTGACGCGCGTTCGGCCCAAGGTGCTTGTACAAGGGGACAGGGCTCGCGCTATCGAAACGTTCGGATCGCGCGCGGTGCCGTTTAACGACGCCGAGCATCGACCGATTGAAGTGCACGGGCAAATGAACATCTACCTGCAACGTTTCGGCAACGAATGGAAAATTGTCGAATGGGGCAGGGTTTATTAAGTGACGGAGTAGAAGGTAATCATGGCTGTCGAGACGAAATCCACGAAGAGTGCCGGCGCGCCCGCGAAGAAGCCGGTGAAGTCCCTGTTTGATGAAAACGTCAAACAGGACGAGTTGACCCAGTTCGTCAACGACATCCGCGAGCGTCCGCTCCTGTATGTGGGCATTGTCGCGTTTCTTCTCGCCTGCCTCGTTGCCGGATTTCTTTACAAGGCCTACTCCGTGTCGTCACGCCAGGCCCTTATGACGGCATACGCGCGCGCGTTGGCAAAGCCGTTTGATCCTTGCACAGGCCGAAGTT
>CALEZK010000277.1 GCA_937928585.1 uncultured bacterium
GCACTAGGGGTGATTTTCATACCCGAACTGCTGGATGGTGTGAACCTACTGCAGCCGATTACCGGCGGAAAGATATATACCGAAACGGAAGTTACCCTGCTTACCGAACTCAGCCGCTGGACGTTTCCTTACATCCTGTTTATTGGTCTCGCGGTGTTTTCGATGTCCGCGCTGTTTACCGTGAAACACTATTTGACGCCTTCGTGGGCGCCGGCATTGCTGAATGTCGCGATGATCGCGTGCATCCTCACAATGACCAATTCGAGCACCAATCCGGCTTGGGCATTGGTGGTTGGGGTGTGGATTGGCGGAATCGCGCAATTCGTTGTTCAGTACGTCGCGATGGGGAAGCATGTCGGCGTGTGGCGCCCCACCTTTAATTTGCGGCGCAGGGAAGTGTTGACCGCGTTCGCGCTATTGGGTCCGGTTGTGATCGGGCAATCCGCGGGGGAAGTCAACAAGGTTATCGATTCCATGTTTGCGTATAAGAGCGCGGAAGGCGCGGTGACGTGGCTTTACTATGCAAACCGGCTGGTGCAATTGCCCTTGACGATATTTGGATTTGCGACGGCGGCGGCGGTTTTGCCGGCGGCATCGCGCGCGGCGGCACGAGAAGCATTCGACGAGATGCGTGTGGTAATCATGCAGGGGATGCGCCAGAGTTATTTCATGATAGCGCCGTCGATGGTGGGGTTGATCATACTCGGGAACCCGATCGTGAAGCTGATATTCGGTTGGGGGGAAACGCGGCACCAGACGGACATCGATAACACGGCGATTGCTGTCGCGATATCGGCGGCGGGCCTTGTATCGTTTGCGTGGGTGAAGGTGGTCGTTTCGGGATTTTATGCGATGAAAGATACGAAGACACCGGTGATCATCGCATCGGCGAGCATGATTTTGAATATCGTCTTGAATGCGGTGTTGGTGAAGAATTATGGGTTCAAGGGATTGGCATTCGCTACGACGGTGTCGTATACGATGAATTTCCTTGCGCTGTACGTGGTGCTTGGCGTGCGGTTGGGCAACCTTTGGGACGGGCCGTTCGTAACGGCGTTGGTGAGAATAACGGCAGCGACGTGCGGGATGGGCGCGGTTGCGTTTGCGTCGTTTATTGGCGTGCTGCGGGTAATGCCGGAGGACGGATTGGTGGAGCGAATCGCGCAGGCGGGGATTCCTGTTGCGGCGTCAATCGTGGCTTTTGTGGCGCTGTCGTGGCTGTTTGGGGTGTCGGAGCTTCGTAGCTTTGCCCAGTTGGCGCGGCAGAGAATTGTGAAGTAATTTGCGACGGCCCTTAAGGCCACGTCTTTGGGGTCGTTATTGGCGCTGTATTCGAGACGGCGTGTGATTATATATCGGCGTCGGTAATCTTGCCGTCCTTGTTTTTATCAGCGCGATCGAAGGCTTCGCGGGGGAAGCCGGGCTTGGCGGCGGCGAGTTCCTCGAACGTGAGCGTGCCATCCTTATCGCTATCCGATTCCATGAGCTTTTGCATGTTTTCGGCCATTGCAGATTTGTTGTCCGAGTCCGCGCCACCGCGATCCGCGGTAGAAAGATTTCCGTCCTTGTTTTTATCCATGGCATCGAAGCGTTCACGCGTCATGTTCGGGGCGACGGCCTTCATTTCCTCAAAGGATACGACGGCGTCTTTGTTGGCGTCCGCTTTTCGCAATAGTTGTTGCGGCGAGTTCAATGCGCTCGCGGTTGCATCGGGCTTGGCAGATGCAGTCATTTGGTTTGGATCTTTTTTCTGTCCGGCGCCATACGCCACCATTTCCTGACGCGAGATCGCGCCATCCTTGTTGGCATCCATACGATCGAACTGTTCGCGGGTATATTTGGGCGCTTTCAGCGCGAGCTCGTCGAATGTGATTTTGCCATCCTTGTTTTCATCTACGCGCATAAACAAACCGGATTGTTCCGCCGGTTTGCTGGTGAAGTTCTGATCGGGACGCTGTTGCGGAAATTCTTTTGCGGTAAGCAGGCCATCCTTGTCCTTGTCGAGCTTGTCGAAACGTTCCTTCGTAAAGTTGGGTTCCAACGCATTCACTTCCTCCAGCGAAACGGATCCGCTTTTGTCGGCATCGGCGCGGAAAAACAATTCGGCCGGCTTGCGGGTTTTCTCCTGGCCCTGTGCGGCATCGGACATCGGCTTTGCTATTTTATCGCGCTGACTACCGGCCATTTCCTGTGGAGAGAGGAATCCGTCGCCGTCTTTGTCGCGCGTTTTGAAACGGTCTTCGTTGAAACTTGGGATCTTTGCGGCGATTTCCGCGGGCGAGAGTTTGCCGTCGGCATCGGCATCGAGTTGTTGGAACGTTGGGCGCGGCGCCTTCTCCGGCTTCTTATCCGGGGTGGCTGATGCCGGATCGGCGTTCTGCGCGAATGCGATGGTGGCTGACATTCCGGCGATTGCGAAACTGGCGAAGATACCAACTCGATTCATGATGCGAACTCCCTGACGGCGGTCTTGACGCCGTATGTAGCTGAAACACGCCGGGAGGTCCCTTAGTTCCCTTTGGCAGCTATGAGAGTGTACGAAATCCGGCAGGAATGCACCAATTGCGTTGGACGTATTGCCGGGGGCCAAGGTAGTATTTGCGGGTTCGTTGCCACTCGGGCAGGCGCCGTTCAAGCGCATTCCGAACAAGAATTTATGGTTCACATCTGGGAGCAGGTTGGTCTTTGCAGAGTCGACAAGATATCTTGCAAAAGTTCATGGAAGCATTTGGCGCAGGGGCAGCACCCTTTGTCTGCAGCGCGCCGGGTCGCGTGAACCTGTTGGGCGAGCACATTGACTATAACGGCCTGCCTGTTTTGCCGATGACGTTGAACCGCGAGACCGTTGCGGTGGCCCGTGCGGCTTCCGGGAATACCGTGCGGCTGCGCAACATGAACGCAGCATTTCCTGGAGAGGAATTCGAGAACATATCGCCGTTGCCGCAGTCGATTGCGGGAGGATGGGTCAACTATTGCAAGGCGGCAATCGAGGGAATCAACCAGGAAATCGGCATTGAGCATGGGCCGGGGATGGATGTATTGGTGGGGGGGGATCTACCGACGGCTGCGGGGATGTCTTCTTCCTCTGCGCTTGTGGTGACGATTGCGCTTGCCTATCTGCGAATACTCGACCGACCGGTCGAAGGGTCGGCGCAACGCGTGGCACTCGCGACGTTGCTTGCGCAGGCAGAGCGCTATGTGGGAGTGCATGGCGGCGGGATGGATCAGGCGATCATACTGCTGGGTGAACGCGGACACGCCTGCAAAATCGATTTCTTTCCCCTTCGCGTCGAGCGCGTGCCGCTTTTTTCGACGTATACGTTTGTTGTTTGCGATTCACTGGTAGTGGCAGACAAATCAGGAGCTGCGCTGCATCGTTACAACGCGGGACCGGCATCCTGCAAGTTGATTCGCGCGCTGGTAGAGCGGCATGCGCAGATCACATTTGGAGACGAAGTTGAACTGGAGCGGCTGGGCGATCTCTGGTTTGGCCCGTTGTGCCTGACGCATGGGGAGGTGCAGGCACTCTTCCGCGAGGCATTCCCGCGGCCACGCACCACACTTGCGGAGTTGAGTTCGATATTGGATCTCGGCGAGAGCGAGATTCGTCGGCGTTGGATACGCGATCTGCCCGAACCGGAAGGTGGTTTTCCGTTGCAGGCACTGGCGCGCCATCAGATAACGGAGTATATGCGTGTTGAACAAGGACGCGACTGTCTGCTGGCGGGCGACGCGGAGGGATTTGGCGGGCTGATGAACGACTCTCACCATAGTTGCGCTCAAGACTACGGTGTAAGCTCGGCGGAGCTTGACGCGCTCGTGCGGATTGGACGCAGTGCCGGCAGTTCGGGTTCGCGCTTGACGGGGGCGGGTTTTGGCGGGGCGACGGTGCACCTGGTGGAGAAAGACGGTGTGGAGAAATTTATTAGCGTTCTAAATCGTGAATACTACGAAGACTTGGCTGGGCATCGTGGTGTTGACGCGGTAAAACGCGGTTGGATAATCATTGCGGAGCCGAGAGACGCCGCGGGCTACGAGCACTTGTAAAGATCGGTGCAATAGCCTAGAATGAAAGCGGTTAAGAGGGGTGGTTGACGTGTTGGCAGTTGCGATGCGGGTCGCGCGTTTCGCCTATCGGGGCGACGGTGACAGCGCCTGTGAAAGTAGTTAGCACTCAACGGGTTAAGCAGATTTCGCGTTTTGACAGGATGCGCCATGCGTGGTACCGTTGCACTATGGGCAGCTTGGGTCCTAGTACCTACTCGCTGTCCTTTTTCGTTGACGGTTTCCATGCGCCGTGCCAGCGCTTGCGCTCGGCATCGCGGTCAACGGGAAGGAGCGAGCCATGCCGAAGTTCGCGTATAAAGCGATCGACAACGCTGGAGTCGAACAATACGGCGTACTGGAAGCGGCGTCTGAAGCCGACGCCGTGAACGAAGTGGGCCGACGCGGATTATTTCCGACGGATGTGCGGCCGGCGAATGTGACAGATGATCTGCGTGTGCTATGGAATGAGCAGCAGCAGAAGCTTAAAGAACTTGAGGCGAAAAAAAACGAGCAGCATCGGAAGCGCCAAACGCGGCAACGGTTGGTGGTCCGATACAAGGACGGGCGCACCGAATACGGCGTGTGCTTTGCGTTGAACCCGCGCGATTCGGGCTTCCACCTGGACAAAGTTGATGCGAGCGGCATTACGTCGGGTCAGACCGTGCACATCCGGTTTTCTGAGTTGAAGGCGGTTTTTTACGTCAAGAGCTTTGATGGCAAGTATGACAAGTCGCAGCAATTTCGCGAGTGGGCGCCGGAAGGGCATGAACTCGTGATTGAGTTTAACGATGGAGAGATACTGCGCGGTTCTTCGATGCAGCACTACGATCCGGACGACGCGCGATTCTTCATTGTGCCGCAGGATCCGACGACGAACAACATCAGCGTCATGGTGGAAAAGACTGCGGTGAAGCGCATCATGAAGCCGGAAGAGTACGAGGCATCTCGCACAGAACGGCACGAAGCGCGAAAAGCCGCGGAAAAGACGGAGCTGACGCAAGAAGAGACGATGGGCGATTTTTACTTTGAGACGCGGAATTATCCGGCGGCACACGACCAGTACAAAGTTGCGTTAAAGAAGTTTCCTCAATCCAGCCGGTTGCGCAAGAAGCTGGTTGCGGCGCAGTTCAATATAGGCGTCCAGTTCATCAAGCGACGCGAGTACGGTTCGGCGTTGGAGTGCATGCAGAAGGTGCTTGAGATGGATCCCGGGAATGAGCACGCGCGAAAAAAAGCGGTGCAATTGCGGAAGATTGTGGAACATCCGGAGCGCGCACCGGGTCCGAAGACGGTTGAACACGATTTTTAGCGCGGCCAGGCGGATGGTCGCGTTGCAGCAGGGCGCGCCTGCGGTGGGTACGGTAACCGAGCTGTTTGGTGCGTTTAGTCCGTTGCGCATTGATAAAGGCTGCACGAAGACGTGAATTTTGGGGCGCGGATTTTCACCGCGCGGTAGGTTGTATAGAATGCAGATAGCCATAATTGCCGATCTTCATGCGAACCTGGAGGCTACCCAAGCCGTATTCCGGGAGATCGACAAGCGCCAGCCCGATAAGACGGTTTGCCTGGGAGACCTCACGGGGTATAACGCCAATCCGAACGAAGTGGTGGACATTATCCGGGAGCGGCAAATTCCCTGCATCATGGGCAATCACGACGCGGCGGTGTGCGGCCTGGAAGATCCGTGGTTTTTTCGCGCGGCGGCGAAGCAGGTCATCGAATGGCAGATGGACATTTTTCGCGACGACAACCGGCGCTGGCTGGCGATGTGCCCGGAGCAGATGGTGTTTCGCGGCACCTGTCTTGGCGTTCACGGATCACCGAGCAGCAGGGACGATTATATTATTGATTGGCTGGACGCGATGCGACAGTTGGAGTTTTTGAATGGCCGTGACGTGACTATATGTTTTTTCGGCCACAGTCATCGCCCGTCCTTTTTCAGCGAAAAGGGCAACACTACCGTTTCCAATTCGAGCATACGGCAGTTTCATGCGGCCAACCGGTACTTTGTTAATCCCGGAGCCGTTGGACAGCCGCGCGATCGCGATCCGCGCGCGGCGTTCGGGATTTACGACACGGACAAGAACACCTTCGAGTTTTGCCGGGTCGAGTATGACATCGATGCATGCCAGCGAAAGATCATGTCAGCGGGCCTTCCCTTGGAATTGGCACGCCGCCTTTCGGTAGGGAAGTGATGGCGAACCTTCCACGAGTTTTCGCGCCGGGCAGCGCGAAAAGTGTTCGGGAGATCCTCGAAGAGCGGGAGCGATCGGTATTGTCGCCGTTCGCCACATTCGCCGCGGATTCCAAAGGCCGCCGTTTCCCCGAGAAGGAACATGATTATCGCACGGCATTTCAGCGGGACCGGGACCGCATTCTTCACACCAAATCCTTTCGTCGTTTGAAGCAGAAGACGCAGGTGTTTTTAGCACCGAAGGGCGATCATTACCGCACGCGACTTACGCATACGCTTGAGGTTGCGCAGATTGCGCGCACGGTCGCGCGCGCGCTGTTTTTGAACGAGGATCTTACAGAGGCGATTGCGTTGGGTCATGATCTGGGGCATACGCCTTTTGGTCACGCGGGCGAGGTGGTCTTGAACGAAGTCTTTGCGGAAGGATTTCGGCATTACGAGCAGAGCCTGCGCGTAGTCGACGTACTGGAGACGCGGCGCACAGGGAGCGGACTGAATCTGACGCAGGAGGTGCGTGACGGGATCGTGAACCATTCCGTTGGCAAGGTTGTGCTGATGGGGAAGGCCGCGAAACCCGGCACAACAGCCGAAGCGACAATCGTAAGCGTGTGCGATGCGATAGCTTATGTGAATCACGATATCGACGATGCTGTCCGGGGTGGGTTAATCACGCTGGACGATTTGCCTAAGGACGCGATTGCCTTGTTGGGAGACGGGTCTTCACAGCGGATCGACCGGATGGTCATCGCGTTGATTGAAGGCAGCAGAGATGGCGAGATCAGCATGCTGGAGGAGGTGCGACAGGCGACCGTCTCGCTGCGCAGCTATCTGTATGCGAATGTGTATCCGTGCGAGGCGATCAACCGCGAGGTCTCGAAAGCGAAGAAGATATTGAATGAGCTGTACTTTCATTTTTTGGCGAATCCTACAAAGGAAAGCAGCGCGGGAAACCCAGAGGACAGCATCGAACGGCGCACGGTCGATTTTATTGCGGGGATGACTGATCCGTTCGCGCTTGAATTGTATGCGCAACTATTCTTTCCAACTTCCTGGCCCGCGCGCTAACTCGCGCACAGACCGCAAGACTGCGCGCGCATGATCGCGATAGTCTCCGGATCAGGGCTCGATCTGTCCGGGGTTTTCGACGATATTGTCAGTGAGACGCCCCTTTCTGAAGTAATGCCCATCCCAATTCGCGCCTTGCAGGGGCATGCGCGCCGATTGATCTTCGGACGGAGCGCCGGAAAGGAAATGATCTTGCAAGCCGGCAGGTTTCACCTGTACGAAGGCTATTCGTTTAATGATGTTGTCAGCACGGTAGATTTGCTCGCGGGTTTGGGCGCACGGTCAATTTTGTTTACGAACGTGACGGGGGGATTGCGCCCTGAAATGAAGGCTGGCGCACTTGTGGCGATCTCGGAGTTGCGCGCGTGGCCTTGCGTGCGCTGGCCGCAGCAACCCGCTTCGATTTTACCGACACGCATGCCTGTGGGATGCGATCATGAAGACGTGTATTTCTGGATGCACGGTCCATCCTACGAAACTCCGGCGGAAATACGCTCGTTGCAGGTGCTTGGCGGCGGTGTCGTCGGCATGAGCACGGCACCTGAAGTGCATCGCTGTAACGAATTGGGAATCGAAAGCGCGGTTGTATCCGTCGTGACGAACAATTGTTGCGTTAAACAAATTTTGACGCATGCGGATGTCGTAGCAACGGCAGAGCAGGCATCGTCCCGGCTGGTGGCATTGCTTCGTGACACGGTCGCAGAATGGGAGTCTCAGACGCGGCGATTGGGCTAGCGCATCGGATTCGCTATCCCGAGGAGGGTTCTCCGAAAACCTGCGCCGTGAACCGGAAAAGGCGCGTGCCTTCCAGCTCCCATGCACGTTCCGGGTAGTTTGCTTTGCGACAGACCGCATTTAGAAAATCCAGCACCGACATGTCGTGTTCGACTGCGACTTGAGGCAGCAGCAGGCCTCCGCGATGCGGGGGCCTTTCAATGTAGAGCCCATCTCGCCCCACAACAATTTCGCTGATGTCGTTGACGCGCCGGAGGGGAGAGTCGACTTCGTCGCCGGGCGACAAGGCGGATAATTCGATAGTCGTCGTCTCCAGTTCATGCAACTGGAGGGGATGGAATCGTGGATCATGGCTTGCGGCATTGATTACATACTCGAGCACTGCACGCGCAAGCGCGTCCCGCGCTTTAACGGTACCGATACAACCGCGAAGCGCTTTGTGCGCGCGGAGGGTCACAAACACCCCGCAACGCGTTTCGAGCGCGGGCGTCAGGGGAAAATCTTCCAGATCCAATCGTTTGCCGTGCAGTACCCAGGTTGTTAGGGAAGCTCTGGCGATGCGCAAGAGCAAGCATTCCTCTTCCCTGCTGAGAAAGGTTTCACTCGATAGTAGGTGGTTCTGCATCGGGCTGCGCGCTTTCGGTGTCCGGCGTTGTGGGCAGGATAACCTCCGACTCCACTTCTTCTACAGGGGCCGGTTTGTCGGTTATGCGAATGACCGGTCGCTTTACTCTCGCGCGATTGTGCGATCCGCCGAAGAAGACCATCGAGGCATAACTGACGGAGGTGCGCGGGTTGCCGGTTATACGCCCGGAGAGATCATAACCGGTGAGCACGCCGTGCGAAGTTTCCGGCATCAGCCGCATGAAAACAGAAAGGGCTTCTGGAGCGGTGATGGTGTTTCCCGATTCATCCATGTAAGCGAGAAAGCCTTTCACGCGCCTTTCCTGAATGAGATTGAAGGCCTGCATGTCGAGCGCGGAAATGTTCTCGAGGATATTGCGCGTGAACGGCGTGAAATTATGGGGAGAGCCAAAACGCGTGAAATCCGAACATACGACGACCAGTGTTTCGTCGTCTGTAATTGCGCGCAGCGTATTAACAATGGTATCGAGGGCATGTTCGTCGAATTTACCGGTAACTTTTTCCAGTTTGCTGACCAGAATTGGCACCAATTTGAATTCTCCGAGGTGAACCTGGAGAAACGGCAGTATTACTTCGATCGCGGTTTCTGACTCGTGCAGGGTGGTGCGTTGTGCCTGTGAATTCTGGTATGCGTCCTCGCGATAGACAAGGCCGCGAATCTGAATGAGTGAATTGACGCAAATACGGCGGACCGCAGGGGCATCGAGTTCTACGTCGCCGAGGGGCGTTCGGTAAAACTGAATAGATGGCACTGAACAACCGCGAAATTCGCCGGTCATGGCAGGGGCAAGCACGATCACGCGTTTGTATACGCCTTGGGGGATCTGCTTGACGGCTTTGGCCATGATGTTGCCTGTCACGGTGTATGGCGAGTGGGGGAGCACAACGCCCGTGACCTGACTGGGTATTGACAAGGTCGCGACTTCGTTCAGGTACTGCGTTACGCAAGCGCGAAGTTGTGCGGGATCAGCAGGGTAGAACGAGCCCGCAGCAATTACGCGGCGGATTCGGAGTTCGTTGCCACCCGCGCCAATAAACAAGATCGAAATGCCGACAACCAAGAGAGCGCCCGCGATGGATTTGGTGTATCGCGTCATGGGGTTATCGTAACACAGGGCAGGGT
>CALEZK010000278.1 GCA_937928585.1 uncultured bacterium
CATGCTCTGGGAAGCCATGAATTTCGACGCGCATGCGAAGGGCGCCATCCCAGGTGTCGATACGGACGACATCGTCGGATTCCTGCGCGGGCGGCGAGACCTCGAACAGCCGTAGCGCACGCGCCAGGGAGTGGTTGTACAACTCGCAGCCCAATCGGAATCGGGGGTCGTATACGTTCGGGCGCTCGCCCAAGTTTTCGTCGAATAGGAAGGCGTATGCAAACCGGGCTGAGGAGATGAAGTAGCCGATGGCATCCTTCGGCTGCTTTTTCTCATAAGTTCTTGCAGTTAAGTAACTTAGCTCCGCCATGCTGTAAAGCAGGTACCGATCCGGCTCGGCGCATGCGTGGTCGCGCAGGTCGCGCATGGTCTTGCCGGGATCGGTGGTGAATTGGGTTGTAAGATCATATCTGCGCAGGACTTGTGCGGTGTGGACACTCATGGTGTCCGTTGTGATCGCGTTGCTTTGCATCTGCCGAAACGCAGCGTCCGGCTGGACTTCCCGTAACGTCACGGGCGTGAGACAGCCAGTCAAAACAATCAGGGTGAGCGTGGCGGCGAAACGTATCGGCAATGCGTGCATGGATCTTCCGTTGTTTGAATCGAAATCGGATTCGATCGCAAACGCGCGCTGGCGTCGCAATTCGAGAGAAACCTATGTTCAAGAGCGTACATCGTCGCAAATTGGTTCGGGAAAACGAAACTCGCGGGTGGGGCGCTTTTTTGCGCCGTTTTGCCGAGGTCTCCGGACGGCGAGATCGGAGTTATTGAATATGGGCACGCGCGCGTCGCATTCTCATGCTGCCGCGCGCGCTCGCGCGTTGCTGTCTGGGGTGTTTCTCTGCTGTTTCAAATGGAAGGAGCTTTCTTCATGCGTTTGAACTCCGTGGCCTTCGTCTGTATGGCATTCGCATCCTTTGCCCAGGCCCAGGACGCGCCACCGCTCGTAGCAGACAAGGAATTCGTTTATGTCTGCCGGGATGCAGGCGCGGGTGCATACGAAGCGTTTCCGGACGTTTGCCGTTTGAAGGACGGTCGATTGATGGCCGTGTTCTATGCGGGGTATGGACACGTCGCGCTGCCGAACGAAGCATTGCCCAAGGGCGGACGCATCAGCATGTGTTTTTCTTCGGATGAAGGCCGTACATGGTCGCCCGCGGAAATTGCGTATGACGGGCCCGACGATGATCGCGATCCTTCAATCGTTCAGTTAAGTGACGGGCGCGTGTTGTTGAATTTCTTTTCCTTGCGCAAGAAAGCCGACGGTTCGTATCGCGGGTTGGGCGCGTGGATGGTCGAGTCGTCGGATGGCGGGAAAACTTTTGCGGGTCTTCGCATGGTGAGCCCGTATTACTGCAGTTCGCCGATTCGCGAACTTGCGGATGGCCGGCTCATGTTGGGCGTCTATAACGAGCAAGGCGGCGACGCTTGGGGCGCGGTCACAATTTCCAGCGACAAGGGCCAAACGTGGTCGCCGCCGATCGACATTCCGAATGGCGGGTTGCGGCTTGACGCGGAGACGGACGTTATCACGCTGAAAGACGGATCGATCTACGCCGCGCAACGTACCGAGCAGGAAAGCATGCGATTTTCCAAGTCCACCGACGGTGGCATGACCTGGAGCGTTTCCGAACCCATGGGTTTCCCAGGACACTGCCCTTACTTGTACCGTTCGCCGGAGGGAATCATTGTTGTTGCGCACCGTCTGCCGAACACGAGTTTGCACTATACGCTCGATGAAGGTGCCACGTGGAGTCCGAACGTGCCGATCGACTCCGTGCATGGCGCGTACCCAAGCATGGTGACGTTGAACGACGGATCGACGTTGATACTTTATTACGAAGAAGGCGAGGGATCATCCATTCGCGCGCGCAAGTTCAAGGTAAGCAGTGCGGGAATCGAATGGCTGACCTGGTAGCGAGACGCGAAGACGACAATCCTTGGCGTTAGAGAACGCGCAGCATCTCATCGATACTGGCGAATTTCTCGCGCGGTTTGCCTTTGAGCGCGCCACGTTCGATTTCCGCGGCATCAATGCGCTGCCAATCCGCATATGAAACAACGCGCACGCCGCGTTGCGCGAGCAGATTGCGAAGCGCTTCGCTGCTGGGCGTTCCGCAAGGCTTTAACGTGGCTAGATCGGCGAGAAGCGCGGCGGCGGTCTCCTGGCTGTCGGGCTTGTTGGTGCCGATGACGCCGCTGGGGCCTCGTTTGATCCAGCCCGCGGTATACAAACCACTCGCAACGC
>CALEZK010000279.1 GCA_937928585.1 uncultured bacterium
GATTGCGGTCGCCCACGCCGAGACTGTAAGAGCTGTTCGAGGCGGTGAAGCCGTAGAGCGTGCCCGCCTGCGCGACGCCGAGCAGGTTGCTGGCGCCGGCCATGCGCATGCGCGAAAGGTTGGACTGCGCCAACTCGGCGGCAATCGTGCGCTCCTGCGCGATGCGGGAGAAGGCAAGGCCCGACGGGAACAGCCGCACCACGGCGATGATGCCGATTGCGAGGATGCCCATGGCAATCAGCACTTCCACCGGAGAAAAGCCTTCTTTATTGTGCAACTTCTTGAACACTGCTTTCGTACTCCTACGAGGTAATCTTCACCCGCCCCGTCGTCCGGTATAGTTCGATCCGGACCGGCGCGACCATCACGGGGTTGGCTCCTTCTTCGGGCGACACCGTGAACCTGTTGTCCAGGGGTGCGTCCGGGGCGGGGCCGACATTCATGACAAACCGTGCCGCGGGTGAATCATCCGACGCCAACATGTCGCCTGTAGCGGTAAACACGTGGGCGGGGTAACTGAATTGCGTACCGTCGACTACGTACATGGGCAACCGCGTGACGTTGAACGTCTCCGGGTTGGGCAGGTACGGAAGTTCGACGATTTCGTCCAGTCCATCGCCATTCTGATCGTCGACGAACCGGAACAGGAACACTTCGATCATGCCTTTCTGCGGCGTCATCAACCGGAAATCTTCCGGCGCTTGCGGAGGCAGTTCGAACACGGTTCCGTCGGCGTTGATACCCACTTGGGCGTCAGCATGGCCCGTGACGCAGGTGCCGTCCGGCATTTGCTGAAACCGCCCTTCATAGGTTTCGACCGGGAAGTATGCGTTGTTCGCGATCGCATCCGAGTAGCCGGCAAGCAAGATCGCCCGGCGTTCCGCCGTGTTCGCGCGGCGCGCCACGCCAAACCCGTCCACCACGTACGACCAACCGGAATCGTAGGTGTCTTTGCGGCCGGTGACCGTGTAGACGACAGCTGTGTCCGTGCGAAACGTGATGGAATACACGCGGGCGGCGCGCAGCACGCCATAGAGTTCACGCGCGGCGTCGCTGCTTCTGCTGCTGAGAAATCCGCCGATCTTAATCACCGCGGGCAGCGCGAGACCGGAGACGGTCGCGATGATCGCCAGCGAGATGAGCAGTTCGGTCAACGTGTAACCTAGCCGCCTGACGCGCTTTTTCTGTGTTTCGCTTCGCATGGTCCTCTTATCGTCCGATATATGCTACAACCCTAGTTGTAGAACGTGATCCAGCTTGTGTCACCGTCCCAGTTGTTGATGTCGTCGCCGCCGCCAATGAAGTCAAGACCGACATCGGCGGGGTCGCCGCCATATCCGGTATCAAACTGCTGGTTGGACCGGCGATTCTTCCCGGATGACCAAATGTACGTGACCTGCTTGCGCGATGCCGGATATCCAACGTTAAACGGCTGGGCAGACGGATCGTCGGGATCGGTCACGGTGCGAATGCCGCCACCGTTCCATCCGCTGTCGTTGGTCGCGCCGCCAGGCACATTGGTACTCGGCTGGTAAATGCGGAACGGTACCGCGAACTGGCCCGATCCCGTCTGAAAATCGGGATGGTTGAACGGTCCCGGGTAGAAGAAGTACAGATTGCCCCACGGGTCCGTGCCGAGATCCATGTAGCTGTCGCCCATCTTTCGCTTCACTTCCGCGTTCAGCGTCACGCCGGGTACCCAATCGGGATCGGTATCCGCGTACTTACCTTTCCGAAGCAACAGGTAGAAGATGTTCTGATAGGTGCCATCCGCTTCAACAGAAAACCCGAACGTCTCCGCGGGCCATGTGTCAAAGAAGCCGCTCTTGAAATCCGTGCGGCCGACGTCCGTCAGCATTTTGGTCAAGGCCAAATCGATTCCTTTGATTTCAGCCTGAGCGCGCGTGGCGCGTGCCTTATTGATGTACTTCGGCACGTTCGGAATGACGATGCCGGCGAGGATGGCGATGATGGCGATTACCACCAGCAACTCCACCAACGTAAAGCCCAGTTTCGATTTCATTTCGTCCTTCTCCTGTCGGCTGCGCCGCGTCCGAGCGCGCGCGCATCCTTCGTGAATCTGTTTAACTATTGGCCACTGATTGCGTCTGCGAGCGAGAAAATCGGCAAGTAGAGCGCAATAACAATGAACCCGATGATGCCGCCCAGCACGATGATGATGATTGGTTCCATCAGCCGCAGCATGGCTTCCACCGCCGCCTCAACTTCAGCGTCGTAAATGTCAGCCACTTTGAGCAGCATGGCGTCCAGGCTTCCGGTTTCTTCTCCGACGTCGATCATATTGACGACCATCGCGGGAAAAACCTTCGATGCGTCAAGCGGCGCGGCAATCGTGTCGCCTTCCTTGATGCTGTCGTGCACTTTCATGATCGCGTTTTCGATCACTTCGTTGCCGATGGTTTCTTTCGTGATCTTCAGCGACTGAAGAATCGGCACACCGGAGGTGATAAGCGTTCCGAGCGTGCGCGCGAAACGCGCCACCGCCACCTTCGTCACCAAATCGCCTACCAAAGGCAGCTTCAAGACCACGCGGTCCATGATCTTCTTGGTGGTCTTGAACTTGGAAAGTATTTTGAGCACGTTCAGCGTGGTCGTGATCGACAGCACGACGATCCACCACTTGAACCGGCAGAAATCCCCAATATCGATAAGCATCAACGTCATCGTAGGCAACTGTGCGTCGAAATCTTTGAACACGGTTGCAAATTCGGGAACGATGTAGGTGAGCAAGAACCACACGATACCGGCGGCGATGGTCAGCACCGCGATCGGGTAAATCATCGCGCCTTTGACCTTGCGCTTGAGGGCCTGGCGGCGTTCCATGAATATCGCGAGGCGTTGCAGCACAACTTCGAGCATACCGCCCACTTCACCCGCGCGCACCATGTTGACGTAAAGCCGGTCGAAGTATTTCATGTGCTTCGACAGCGATTCGGAAAACGTCGCGCCCGCCTGAATGTCGGAGGATACTTCGCGGAGCACGTCCTTCAGCTTCGAAGCCTTCTGCTGCGCAATCAAAATGTTAATGCTGCGCAACAGTGGAAGGCCTGCATCAATAAGCGTGGACAACTGGCGCGTCATGACCACGAGATGCTTGGTCTTGATGCCGCCAAAGTAGAATTCGCCTGGCCCCTTCTTCGCGCGGCGCGCGCGCCGCTCGTCGCCCTTGGTGGCCTCGCGAACCGTGGTCGGAAATAGTCCGAGATTCTTGATGTCATTGATCGCAAGCGCGTTGGATTCGGAGTCTATAACGCCGAACACTTCCTTGCCGTCGCGATTCATCGCTTTGTATGCGAATTTAGGCACGGTGCCGTCTTCCTTTCGAATACACGGGTTTAGTCGTCGAACTTATCGGTATGCGCAAGCACTTCCGAGCATGTGGTAATGCCCTTCAAACACTTGATGATGCCTTCCTCGCGCAGGGTGCGCATGCCGGACTTGCGCGCATACCTGCGAATCTCAAATGCCATCGCGCGGTTATTGATGAGGTCGCACAGCGTCTCGTCGACCACAAGCAACTCGAACAGGCCCACGCGGCCCATGTATCCAATGTAGTCGCAGGCAGGGCAACCTTCCGCCTTGAAAAACTGAAGGCTCGGCGCCTTGCGATAGTCATCCGGCAGCCCGAGCAGCTCCATTTCTTCAATGTCGGGCTTATATGGCTTGCGGCAGTGCCGGCAAACAACGCGCACAAGTCGCTGCGCAAGCACCGCGGTGAGCGACGACGTAATCAGGAACGGCTCGATGTCCATGTCAAGCAAACGCGTTATCGTTTCAGACGCGCTGTTCGTGTGCAGCGTGCTCAACACGAGGTGACCAGTAAGCGAGGCTTCGATCGCAATCTGCGCCGTTTCAAGGTCGCGAATTTCACCGACCATCACAATGTCCGGGTCCTGGCGCAGAATCGAGCGGAGGCATGCGCCAAACGTCAGCCCCACTTCTTCGCGCACCTGTACCTGCACGATGCGGTCCATCTTCAATTCCACGGGGTCTTCGGTGGTGATGATTTTCACCGCAACTTCGTTGAGTTCGTTCAGGCACGCGTAGAGCGTCGTGGTCTTTCCAGAACCCGTAGGGCCGGTGACCAGGAAAATTCCGTTGGGGCGTGCGATGCACGAACGGATCTGCTTGACCTGATTGGGCTCGAAGCCAAGCTTCTCGATGTCGATCTTGACTGCGGTACGGTCCAGAATACGCATCACGATGGATTCGCCGAATAGCGTCGGCAGCGTCGATACGCGGATATCGACTTCCGCATCGCCGATCTTGAGCTCGATGCGCGCGTCC
>CALEZK010000280.1 GCA_937928585.1 uncultured bacterium
GGTATTGGCCGACCCGCACCCGGCTGCACTATACCCTCGTGATTGCGGCCTGCCTGGGCCTCCTGCCGTTCCTTCACTATTGGAACCTAATCGGGTTCCGCTGGTAGCCCATTCCACTTCACACCCGCAGTAAGTAGCGATATCGTAGCGATAGGGCCTACCTAGGGCTTGGGTGTAGGCTTCAATACGGTGTCGATGAATGCGTAGGCTTGCTCCCGCTCGGGGTCGGGAAAATCGTGTTCATCGTCGGGGTAGACGGCGGCAAGGTGAGCTTCCGCGCCATGGAGCGCGAAGATCTTCCTCGCCGCTTCCACACTTTCCTTGACTCCACCAACGTCAAAGTTCGCGTCGTTGACGGGTGCATTGATGAAAACGTGGCGCGGCGCAATCGCGGCAAGGATATCGGGAAAGTCGAAGGGCATCTTCGCAGGATCCTTGCCGTAGACCGTGTCAATGCGCGGCATGTAGCCTTTGTGCGTCCAGCCCGTGAGGTCGCCGTTGTAATACTTCGCAAACCGCGTGAACCCGCAACTTGTGACCGCGACTTTGATGCGCTCATCGAACACGGAAACAAAAAGTGTGTTGTGCCCGCCCAGAGAATGTCCGATGCATCCGATGCGATCCGGGTCGACCTCGGGCAGGCTTTGCAGCAGGTCTACGCCGCGCATGTGGTTCCAGACCCCTTTCATTGAAGCACTGACGTACCCCATCTCGTAGACGTCGACGTTATAGTCGCCAAATCGCGGATAATCGGGGGCAAGGCAGACGTAGCCGCGCTCGGCAAGTTCTTGTGCGTATCGCAGATTCTCTTTACCGCCTAATCCCACGGGTTCGCCTTTGCCAATCTCCGTGGTCTGATGCAAGCACAGCATTGCCGGCGACTTTAAGTCTCGCTGTTTCGGAATGAGCAAATAGGCTGGCACCCGGTCGCCGGCTTCACTTGCGTAAGAAATTTTCTGTTGTATGTACTTCGGCGTGTCTACCTCCTCGTCAACCCGAACGTCCAGCGGCACGCGCTTCGCGTCAGGAGGATACGCACCCATTACAAGTTGCATATTTGCGAGCAGATGTTCGCGCCGCACGCGCGCATCGGCGACGCTCTTGATTGGGTGGAGTGCGCCATCTTTTCCCTGATACACCGAGAGGTTGAGTTTGTCGGAATAGAAAGGCGCGTCAGGGCTTGCAGCAATTGCCGCCAGTGCAATCAGAATAAGTTTCACGGCTCGTTCCTCCCAATACTCTTTTGCGTTCTAACACACCGTCATATCTCGATCAATGGCATGGTCAGGAATGGCGGCGCAAGTCCTGCGTATGATAGTTTATCCGGCGGAGTATACTTATGTACGAAGAAAAACGGGGGTTCTTTGGGCGGTTGAAAGACCGTCTTACCAAGACCCGTGAAAGTTTCGTCGCAAGCGTGCGCGTTCTTTTCGCGGGGCGTTCCGTCATCGATGATGACCTGCTGGAAGAGCTGGAGCAGATACTGATTCAGGCCGATATCGGCGTAGACACGACGATGGCCATCATCAGTGATATGCGCGTTCTTGCGCGCGAGAAGCGTCTCGCCTCGCCGGATGAGTTCCTCAATCTCCTCAAGGACGAGCTCGTCAAAATTCTCGAACCCGGCGACCATACCTTGACGTGGAATAATGTCGACGGCCCACACGTGACGCTGATCGCCGGCGTCAACGGCTCAGGCAAAACGACGACGACGGGGAAGATCGCGGCAAAACTCAAGAGCAGCGGAAAATCCGTCATGCTAGGGGCGGCGGACACGTTTCGCGCGGCCGCAGTCGAACAACTCACCGTGTGGAGCGATCGCGCCGGCGTTCCGATAATCAAGCACCAGGATGGCGCCGATCCCGCCGCAGTTGCCTTCGACGCGGCAGACGCAGCGGCATCTCGATCGATCGACTGTCTGTTAATCGATACGGCCGGCCGACTGCACACCAAAGTTAACCTTATGGAAGAGTTGCGCAAGGTGCAGCGGGTCATTGCCAGGCGCATTCCCGGTGCTCCGCACGAGGTGCTGCTGGTGCTTGACGCAACGACGGGCCAGAACGCTTTGCAACAGGCCCGCGTTTTTACGGAGGCCCTTACCGTCACCGGCATCGTGCTTACCAAGCTCGATGGAACCGCCAAGGGCGGCATCGCGGTGGCCGTTCAGAAGCAGTTGGGCATACCCATAAAGCTTATCGGTGTGGGCGAGGGCATCGACGATCTTCAGCCGTTCAACGCTCGGGAATTTGTTGACGCGCTATTTGCATGAAACACAGTAAAGGCAAAACTTCCGAATGAGTTCCGCGAAAGCCGCGTCGCCCCCTGCATCGCGCTCGCTGATTGGCGAAGCCTTGATCAAAGAAGGCCTGCTAACGTCCGAGCAACTCGATCGCGCCCTGCGCATCCAGAAGCATCTTGAGCAACAACGCCAACTTGGCGAAGTGCTCATGGAACTCGGGTATGTGACCAAGCAGGCCATACGCGAAACCATCAATAAACATGGAAGCGGCATGCGGCTCGGCGACATGCTCGTCGAGCAGGGCCTGATTTCTCAGGAACACCTCACGCTTGCGCTACGCATTCAAAAAGATCGCGGTATGAAGCTCGGCGAAGCGCTTGTCGAGATCGGTGCAATCAACGAGCGCACCTTGCTGCAGAATCTGGCGAGCCAGGCCCGCGTGCCCTACATCGAGCCGGTGTTCGCAATGGTTGAAGCCAATGTATTGTCGGGGATTTCGCCCGACTATATGGAAAAGAACCTTTTCGTCCCGTTCAGCAAGAGCGCCGAGGGGCGCGTCACCGTCGTCGTCAATGACCTGAAAGACGACGACTCGCTGCACGCGGTGAATGACTTGTTCAAGGGCACATGCGACCTCGCACTTGGACCGAAGGACGCGATCAAGCAGACGATTGAGGACTATCGTCGCTTCAGAACGGAACGCCATGGCGACGGCCATAAACCAACCGTAGAAGCTGCTGAAGATTCCGTAATTAAGTTGGTTGAACACATACTTTCCACGGCAGTCGACGACCGCGCCAGCGATATCCACATCGAACCAATGTCCGACAAGATAAGGCTCCGGTATCGCATTGATGGCGTGCTGGTGTACAAGACTGATCTTCCAAAAGACCTGCTGCCACGCGTCGTTTCGCGAATCAAGGTGCTCGGCGAGTGCAACATCACCGAGCATCAGCGGCACCAGGGTGGCCGATTCATGTTCAAGGTTGGCCAACGCGAGTTCGACATGCGTCTTTCGGTGTATTGCACCGTTCACGGTGAATCGATTGTGATGCGTATTTTGAACAAGCAGACCGGCATCATCGGGCTTGAGGGCCTGGGCATGTCTGCATCCATGCGCGATCGCTACCGTAACGACGTGCTAGATGTGCCCACGGGTGTCGTATTGATTACCGGACCCACCGGTTCCGGAAAGACCTCTACGCTTTACTCCAGCCTGGAGTACAGCAACACCGTCGATACCAAGATCATTACCGCGGAAGATCCGGTCGAGTACATGATCGACGGCATTATTCAATGTTCAATCTTCGACAAGATTGGCCGATCCTTCGAGTCGACGTTGCGCGAGATCGTTCGACAGGATCCCGACATAATCGTGCTTGGCGAAATCCGCGATCGCGTGACTGCCGAGACTGCCATTCAGGCCGCACTGACTGGACACAAGGTTTATTCAACTTTCCACACCGAAGATACCATCGGCGGGTTGCTGCGCCTTATCGATATGCAGATCGAAACTTTTCTGATTAGTTCAACGGTTATCTCGGTTATTGCCCAGCGCCTTCTGCGCCGTATTTGCGCGTTTTGCGCGGCGCCTTATGCTCCAACGCAAACGGAAGTCGAGCGTGTTGGCATAAAGGTTGAGGATGTGCGCGAGACCGAATTGACCAAAGGCCGCGGCTGCAAGAACTGCAATTACACCGGATATTTCGGACGGATCGCCGTTTACGAACTTCTGATTCTTAATGAGGAAGTGAAAGAGGCGATTTTGGCCAAACGTCCGGCGCACGTAATCCGAAAAATCAGCACTGAAACGACAGGGCTATACAGCATGCGCGAGGACGGCATTGCAAAAGTTATTCGCGGCATGACCACCTTTGAAGAAGTCCACGCGCAGACACCGGCGACATTCGAGACCCGATCGTTGCGCCAGATTTTGCAGATGACGCAATGAGGAAACCGAGATGAAAGCCGAATGCCCGTTTTGTAAGTCCGAAATGCCGGATCAGGCCGTTGGCCTCAGTGCCTGTCGTGCGTGCATGAATCCGGTGGAAATTGATCCGAATGGGAAAGGAACTGTGCCGAAGGGGGCGCAGGACATTAGACAGATCGCTCCTCCCGGATCCATCGGCGGGGAAGTTTTAAAGGCGTTGCCGCAAGCACTGGAAGACCTTCCGATCTTGCCCGAGATATCCCAGCGCATCATGCAAATGCTTAACGATCCGGATTTGTCGATGCGTTCGCTTGCAAGTCTTATCAATCAAGATCAGGTCATTGCCATGCGCGTGCTGAAGTTGGCCAACAGCGCGGTCTACGGCGGATTGCAAGAGATTAAAGATCTCAACGGGGCCTGCGCTCGCCTGGGCACGCGCACCATAGCCAATGCGGTTCAAGCAGCTGCCAACGGGAATCTCTATATCACCGGTAATGAAGCGTTCCGCGACCATATGAAGCAGTTGTGGCGCCATGCAGTTGCCACTGCGCATTGCGCATCTGAAATTGCGGACGTGCTTGCGGAGCCCAGGGCGGATGTGTTGTTCGTCGCCGGCCTCATTCACGATATTGGGCGGGTGGTGCTGCTCGACATCATTGCTAATCAATACAGAGGGATACTTGCGGATCTGCGTTCGCGTCCGGATTTGCTCGAAGAAGTGTTCAATGGCTACGCGCCGCTGGCGGGACTGCATGCAGTGCTAAAGTGGGAACTGCCACCCGAGTACAGGAGCACCACCTATTACCTCCGCACACCCGAAAAAACCAGCGAGGAATCGATCCGAAGCCTCGTACATGTCGTGGCGTTGGCCGAGGCGGTCGCCGAAGTCTCGGGTTTCGGGTTGGGAATGCAAGTAACATCGCTTACGAGCATACCCAGCGCACGCGCGCTTGGCATGAGTGACCTGAAGCTGGCAACGGTCCGCGCAAATCTGGACGAAAAACTTGCCCCTCTCATTGAGATGGGCGGCGTCGCCTAGGCATTCTCTTCTCGAATCAGGTTCCGCCGACTTTTGCTATACTGCGGTTTTGCGCCGGCAAACTGTGGGGCTGCGTCGGGCCGGCGAATTGCAAAAGGGAACTGCCGCAATGAATCTGCGCCGGATCGCTGCCGTGCTGTTCGTCTGCGTTGCGTCGTATGGGGAAAGCGAAGTAGCGCGCGTTTATGACACGACGTGGGTGGTTTCGCCCGACGCCAGTGCATGGACATATGACGCGGGACTAATAGATTCTGCGCGCGCATACATTGTGGAGTGCCGATTCTCCGGTAAACGTCCTTCGGGCTGGCTAGCCGCGACCGTACTGAATTCTCAAGGTGACGTGCTAAGAGAGTTCCGCGCTGAAGCGCCAATGCCCGGTGCGAACGAAACCCGGTTCTTCGCATTACAGACCTCACCCGTAGAATCCGCTCATACCCTGCGAATTTCGGGGGGTAGCGAAACCGACGGGACCTTCTCGAATCTGCGCGTAATACCAGCGGCCCCCCGTTTGATCGGCAACGCATCGTTCTCACTACCGATAGACAGCAAGAACCGGATTCCATATTGGAACGAGGAATCCGCATCGATATTGCCGACGCCGCGTGGCGGCACGGTTGCACTCGACCCTGGAACCGGGAACAAAGGGCCCGGTTGCCTCACGCTGACCGCAACGGAGGATTGGGTCGCGGTTGGTTCGTTAAACTATCCCATTCCCAACTGGACCGACCGTTTCCATGCAGAAGCGTGGGCCAAGTGCGCGACCGACGCCGAGGCAGCCATTGCAGTTATCTGGTCGGACGATTCGGCAGGAAACGTGCTGCGTACAGACATCAGTGCGCGCATTCAGACGCCGGAGTGGGTTCGTCTTACTACAGCGACCATTGCTCCGCCACCAGATGCAAAGATGGTCCGCATCGTGCTTATTGCGCGTGGAACCGTGCAATTCGATGATGCCGAACTCGTCAGTGACTTGCCAGTCACGCCCAGCGTTCGGGTTGTTGTCAATCAAGCGGGATATGAGGCGAGCTTCCCAAAGCACGCGATTGTAATGACCAACGTGCTTCCCGCTGTCGACGCAACCAATACTTTCGCGGTGACCGCGGAGCCGGATGCACGGGACCACAAAGGCGAGCTGTATTATGCAGGCCGTATCGTGGGACAAGGCGGGGCCGATTGGGGTTGGTACTTCTGGCGCGCGGATTTCTCAGATTTGAAGAAACTTGGCACGTATCGCGCGCGCGCCGGTATCGCGGGTCACGAAGGAGTGTCTCATAATTTTGAGATAGGCGTGAACCAGCTTTTTCGCACGAGCGCGCACCTGTGCGTCGATTTCTTTTTCGTACAACGATGCGGTGGTGATGTTCCCGGTTGGCACAAGCCATGTCATATGGATGATGCACGCATGCCGGACGGTACACACCGCGATCTCACTGGAGGCTGGCACAGTGCCGGCGATTACAACAAACTAACCTGGGAGTACGGCGATGGCGGAGTTACCTATGCGCTCTCCTTACTCGCGGAACGCGATCCGGCGTTCAACTTGCGCTTTAATCGCGATGAAGCCCCATACGAAGATGTCGTAGACGAAGCGATCTGGGGCGCGCAGTACCTTGCGAAGCTGCAAAACGAAGATGGCAGTTTTCTAAAGGACATTCAGCAGGGCCCCGATCGTGAAACATGGATGCGATGGTCGGCGCCGGACACACATACCGACAATGTTCGTGGCACACCGGACGACCCCATTGTCATTGGAGGGGCAGGAAATTCGCCGCTGGCTATCGGCGCGTGGGCGCGCCTGAGCCGCATCCTTTCGATTCGCGACAAGGACAATGCGTTTCTCGACAATGCCGTAAAGGCATGGGCGCATGCTCGCGCCAAAGGAAACACAGATCCGCTTCTGCTTGTTAGTACGGTCGATTTGTTCGTTGTAACGAAAGACGAATCGTATCGAGCATTCGCGCAGCAATGTGTAGAGTCGATCCTCGCCGCCGCGCCGGCGGAAGGGCGTTTGGGTGGCGGCTATGCGGATAGCGGGGATGTGCCCGCCGCGGCATTGGCGCACTTCGTGAATGAAATGCCGAACGACCCGTTAAAATCGCGAATCAAAGACAGGTTGAAAACGCACATCGAATCGTTTGTAACGGAACCACAGAATGCATTCGGTATTTCACGGCAAAAGCTTGACGACGATGGCCACTATTTTGAGCCCACCTCCGCGTACGGGCATAACTTCGAGTATCTATGTCGCGCATGGTCCGCGTTGAAAGTCTATCGGGCGATCGACGATCGCCGTGCGCTGGTCTACGCGTTGGATCATCTGAATTTCGTGCTTGGGGCAAATCCATACGACCTTTGCATGATGGAGGCCGTCGGCACAGTGAATCCGCCGCGCTATCACCATCGGTATATCAAGATTCCCGGCCGCGAATTGGGAAAAGTCCCGGGAGCAATACCCAACGGTTTCGTACGTGACATGATCGGGGACGATCGGCCCGGTTTTGATCTTTCACTTGGCGGTCGAGAATATCCATCGTACCGTACAAGCGAACCGTGGCTGGTCCACAACGTGTTCTATCTACTCGCCATTGCGGAACTGCGCGAACTGAACGATTAGTTTCGTGCTTTTCCAAACGCCACGCTTATCGAGTCACCTTAAGTCGTCGGCGTCCCAACACGGCTATTGCAGACAGCATCAAAAGCATCGCAACCGCGCCCGCCGCGCTTACGCTTGCGGGAACGCTGCCGTTGTCCTGAGGGTCGCTTCCACCAAGTAATTCATCGGCGTTCGAGTATGTATCGCCATCCGGATCGCCAAGAGCGCCATTGTCAGGGTTGATGCTGCCATCATCGGTCGGATCCAGGCCGTTCGCAACTTCCCACGCATCCGGCAGTCCGTCACCATCGGTATCCGCGCTAAGGGGATTTGATCCGTACACTCCCGCTTCATCTGCGTCCGATAACGTGTCGTTATCGCTGTCCGGATCGAGATAATTCTTCAGGCCATCGCCATCGAAATCCGCGCCCGTTTCAACGCCATTGGCGATGCCGTCGCCGTCATTGTCTTCGAGCACAAACTCATCGAAGTCCAACGTTGCATCGCCATCGCGATCAATTCCCAGTGCGGTGCTCGTTCCAAGCTGCACCGCAACGAAAGTGATTTCGGCGCTTGGCCCGGTTAACGCCACTAGCGCAGCAGTGGTTACCGGTGATTCGGCAGCGGCGTCAGGCGCGAACAGTCCGCCGCCTATGTAACTCCATCCGCGCGGCAGGCCCGCGCGCATTCCTTTTGCAATGAGACTAATATCGCCTGCGTTCGCGAGGGCAATAAACTGATTTACAATCGTAAGGTTTGCAAGCGGACTGGCAATTGTAATTTGGCGGCCCACGGCGGCCGGCGAGTTCTTGTTGGGGTTTCCCGGCGCTTCCGGGGCCGGGCCTGGATTTGGCGGCGCATCGTCGAATCCGCCGGAAAATGCGAGCGTCAACGCCGTAAGATCCGCGACGTCTTGATCGGAGTTCACTTCAAATACCGGTTCGCTCACAAACCGGGCGATACTATCCACGCTGCCGTCGTGTAAGAGACCAAAGCCGCTCAGGCTGGGATTTCCCGGTGTCAACTCGAATCCGGCTTTGTCGTACTGGTTGCGCAACTGTGGAATCTTGATGGCCCGATTCGTGGAGCCGTCTACAGACACCAAGGCTACGTGGTGTTCGCCCATTGGCCCGGCAGGAATGGGTACGAACGCGGAACCATTCCATCGCGAGTCCGTGCCGTCTCCAACGGGCAAGGTGTGGCAGATTACGCAAGAAAAGTTTCCGCTGTCCAAAGGCGCACTCTGGCTTCGATACAATTCGAGACCTCGCACGGCGTCTCCATTCGGCAATGGCGCGCCATTGGCGAGCGCAAACCTTCCGTTCGCAAACTGTCCCGGCAATGGAAGATTGGTCGGCAAGGAATTGTCCAGATTGCGGAATGGATTTGGCGGAAAATGGATTGTGGCGAGAAAATCTTCGAATTCCTGCATTTCCTGCGGCGTCAGATCAGTGTCATCGCCTTGCAGGAACATGAATGCGTCATTAAATTCTTCGAGGCCATCGCGGTCGCCGCGCCAGTGAAACGGTTCCTTGCCGATGATGTCCTGAAGGGTCTGCGTTGTCATCGGCCCTTTCATGGGATGAAAATTCGTGAATGCCGGTGAAGTTCCACCCGCAAGTAGACCGGGAATACCTGCGCCGAGATTGTGCTGCGGGGGGCTGCCCGTACCTGACAACAACTTCACTGAGCCGGAGGGATCGCCAAGGTCCCATGCGAGTCGATCCATTCGCGAATCTACGTGGCACGACGCGCATGCAATTTGTCCCAGGCCCGAGTTTTTGTGCGTATCGTACAGATGTTTGCGTCCTGTCTTGATGTCTGAAGGAGTCGGATCGAAGTAGGGAACGTTTGCCGTTTCCACCAGCGTGGTCGTGTCAACTACCGAGATTGAGCCGTCAAACCGGTTCTGAACGAACAGGATGGATTCATCCGCGCTCAACACGACGCCTGTAGGGCCTTCGCGCAGTTCTGTGGTCGCGCCGAGCGCGAGACGATCGCCATTTTGATCTACAACGACAAGATTATTGGAGCCCATGCCGGTAATGTAGCCGCGGGTTCCCGCGCTGTTCCAAACGATGCCGCGCGGATCGCCGATCGATTTGTCGCGCTCCGTTTGCGGCACGCTTGAAGTTTCATAGGGATCGACGCCGCCTGGTTGGGCAGCAGCCAGGTGTGCGGCGTTCAGGTCGATCACGTTCGTATTGGCCAAGTTTGAGCTATCTACAATGCCGAGATTCACGCGCAGAAACGTTCCGCGAATCACGGGTTCGAAGCGCACTTCGTTTGTGCCGTCGGTTCCCACGACGGTGATATCGCCCGTGGCCGGGTTCACTGCAAGTGACATGCAGATGTTCATCAATCGATTCGCGTAGGTGACGGTCGGCACAGGCGCGTTCAGGTTTGTAATTGCGGCGACATCGCGATCAATCAAGTCCCAGCCGAGGTAACGGCCAGACAAGTTTGCTTTATTGCCTGTTATCCATGGCGTCCAATCGCTGCCGTTGTCATCGCGCCAGAATCCCCCATTGTCCTTGCGCACAATAAGGCCCACGCGTGGCGCGGTGCCGTTCGCGGCTTTCGCGGGGATAAAGAGATTCGAATCGCTATTCGTATCAAGGGGATCATTCGGCGGCGGGTTGACTCCGCCATACGGATTCGTAGCATCATCCATCGCCGCGTTCGTTGGAAAACCACCCAGTGTTCCGTCGTTGCCGCCGGCGATAATCGTCGAGCCGTTTCCAGATTCAAAAATGGCGGCGTAGACCGTTAAGCCATCGGGGCTTACGGCAAGCGCGCGCGGCTCTTCCGCTTCTATCGCTATACTGGTTGGAGCAGTGGAGAGATTGGCGGGATCGAAACGTTGAATTACGTTCACTTGAGAACAGGACACGAACGCGAGTTCGGGTGAACCCGCAAACACAACGTCACAAGGTTCGTCTAATGTCGTGATTGTGTCGGTAACGCGTTGTGTCGTCACATGGACGATTGATACACCGTCAGACACGTGATTGACTACCCACGCTTCTTCATTTGTACGAAAGCGGACGCTGACGGGATCGATGCCGACAGCGACCGAACCTATCGGCACTGGCACACCGCTTGTCACGTCGTAGAGATCAAGCATGCCTGCGGCGGTATTGCAGACAGCAAGAGTTGCGCCGTCCGGACTCAAGTCCATCGGATGAACGGGTGGCGTTTCAAAGTTGACAAATGCGGCGTTCGATTGAAAAGCGAATACGAATGCAGAGAACAACGGAAAGAAAATGAATTTGCGCACCACACTCTCCCTGTACTTGCCCACACTCTCAGCCCGACATGAAGGAAGGAATTCAGACCGCCTCAATGCGACACCCAAAACCCCAAACCATTAACCTATCCGATGATTGCCGAATGCGCAAGGGCAAAAAGTTTCGATTATTCTCGCTATGCGCATTGATCGCAGTGTGAAGGTGCGGTTTGAAAACCCTGTTAAAAGGAAAAGGCCTACGCGTCTTCCTGCAAGGCCCGGAAATGTGCGACTGCGGATTCCCCCAGTGCGCCGAGGTGATATCCACCTTCCAGCAAAGAGACGATTCGCCCTTTCGAAATCCCTTTTACTCTGCGTGTCATTTCCGCGTAGGTCTCAGTTTCCAGACGCTGCGATGCAAGTGGATCCATTTTATGCGCGTCGAACCCGCATGAGATCAGGAGGAAGTCGGGATTGAATCGTTCGAACTCGGGCAAAACCTGCTTGTCCAGAGCCTCCAACCATTCTTTCGGCCCATTTCCCCATTCCATCTGAATGTTCAGGTTTGTGTTGTTTTTTCCGCGCTCATTGGGAAAGCCCGTGCCTGGGTAGAGCGGATGCTGGTGCAAACTCACGTAATACACGGTGTCATCGTTGTAGAAGGAATGCTGGGTGCCGTTACCGTGATGCACGTCCCAGTCGAGTATGGCCACGCGCGCGAGTCCCTTAACATCACGCAGCCAGCGCGCCGCGATGGCGACGTTGTTAAAAAGACAGAAGCCCATAGCTCGGTCCGCTTCTGCATGATGACCGGGCGGCCGCATCCCGCTGAACGCGTTGTCCACCTTTCCATCCAACACTGCTTTGCACGAAGCAATCGCAGCGCCAGCAGCCAGCAAGGCCGCGTTCCACGATTCACGCACCATCACGGTATCGGCATCGGGATACTCGAGTTGCTCAGCGCAAATCCGTTCTATTTGGTCCACGTACTCAGCCGTGTGCACCCGCAACAAATCCGAGCGCGACGCCGGCTCAACGTCCAGGCGCACGAAAGAAAGGTTCGCCGTTGCGAACGCGTCGCGTATGGCTTCCAGACGTGCGGGACATTCCGGATGCCCCCGTCCTGTGTCGTGCAACAGTCCCTCGTCGCGAAAGCAATATCCCGTCCGGAGCGCCATTCAAACCTCCAAGAATCTGTTAGTACGCGTTCGGACAGCGTACACGCCCAGGCAGTTCATTGAAAACCCGCATACGGACGCCCTCCCGGGGGTGCGGGACCGTCGTTGACGGCCTTCTGGGGGCGTGATACCGTGAGGACATGCACGATTCACAGCCGCCAGTCGCCGAATCGACCCAGCCCCGCGCCCGTCCGGCGTCCGTGTGGTTTGGGTCAGCGACTCTGGTGGGCACCCTGGGGCTGACGGTGGTCTGTGCGGCCCTGGCTGCCATTTGGGATACCCAGACGTCCAAGGGAATCGTCATTGGGGGGGTGGCGGGCGCAGCCGGGTTCTGGATGATGTTGGTCCGTACTAGAACATTGCACTTGATCCCCAAGGAAGAAATTCCCTATCGGGTGTACCGCTGGACATTTTCGCGAATTTTGCTGTATGGTTTGGCGTTGGTCGTTGCGTACCTGGTCGATCCAATTGGGCGACACGCCCTGTTGGGAGCGGCTGGAGGCTTGTTCATCGCGCGGGCGGTCATGATGGCGACGGGGATCGCCGCATGGCGGCGCGGTGTTCAGTCTGGTTCCGGTAGCAGTAGTCACGAGTAGCGCGAGGGGCACACGGACTACTTTCACAGTGCCGTGCTGGGTAACCAAGAATTCCAGCAATTTCTCTGTGAGGGGTGTTTGCATGCCGTTGCGCAATCGTGAATTGAATCACGATGTGCTTCAGGAGTCTACATGCCGTCGCTTGTTGAAAACATACTCTCCCTTGAGCAGCGCGCAGCCGATATCGTGGCCGCGGCTCATGCCGAGGCAAAAACAATCGAACAGCGCACTGTCGAAGAGATTGCAGTTGTCCGCGCGCGTATCGCTGCTGACACCACCCGCAGGCTTTCCGAACTGCAAAAGAATGTGGAATTGAAGCAGCAAGCGGATTTGCAAAACCTGGCAGCAGAATTCGATGCGGCATGCGCCGAACTTGCGAAGATCGCCAAACCGGCAATTCGCGCTCATGCAGCCCGAATTGCCGCGCAGTTCAAGCAGGGATAAGCGCCATGGCTATCGACAGAATGAAAAAGCTCTTCATTCTCAGTCCTGTTGCCACTGCTCACCGTTTGAATCGCACGCTTTACGAACTTGGCGCTGTCGAAGTTGTGGACGCTTCAGAAGCACTTCAGGACGCCAATGGAGTGCTGTCTCGCGGTGAATCCACTTCCGAAGAGAGCGATGACTATCTCAGTAGAATTAATTTCATCCTTGCCCTTGCAAATGAGTACCAGCCCGAGCAAAAGAATTTTTTTCAGGGCCTGACACCCTTGCCGTTGTTGGTTCAGCAGGATGATCTCGCCAATGCATTTCGGCAAACCGATCTGAAAACACTCCACCGAGAAGCGCAGTCCATCGAAGACGAGCGGAAACGAATAGAGCGGCGCGTCGCGGAGATTGAAACACAATGCAACGAACTGGCACCGTTCGAGCAGGTGCCCTATGACCTTGCCAGCGTGCGCAGACTCAGCCGCGTGCGTGTAGTCTTTGGCACCGTTCAGGCTAGAGGTTTGGACGCGTTGACCAACGATCCATCCGCCCGGGAGGTGCTCCTGTGCGAATCCATCGACGGCGCAAGCCCGCGAGCCGCCTCGCAATCCAATGCCATTCCGGTTTCGATCGCATACCTGCCGAATGATGAAGATGCCGCGCGCAGGGTGCTCGCTGCCCATCAGTTTCAGGAGATTCAGTTACCTCACTTTGATGGCGTGTTGCGAGATCGATTGACGGAACTTCGGGCCGATCGCGCAGTGTGCGACGAAGAGCTGGAAAAAGTCCGCGCGCGCGCAATTGCGCTGGCGAAACACCGCAGGCACCTCGAGGTGCTTCGGGCGCATTGGAGCGGCGTGCGCCGCATGGCAGTCGCCCGAGGAGCAACACTCGAAGGCCGTTGGGTGCATGTCGTAACGGGATACTGCCGCGAGCGAGATCTTGGGCGAGTTGAAGCTTCGCTGCGGAGTGCAGTGCCGGAATCTGCCTTAATCGCCGAGGATCCGCGGCCAGACGATGACGTTCCGGTGAGCATCACGTTGCCAGCACTGGTGCGGCCCGTATACTTGCTCATTAAGATGTTCGGATTGCCGCCGTACTCATCGTTTGATCCTTCGCCCTATGTAATTCTTCCTTTCTACCTGTTCTTTGGAATTTGCTTTGGCGATGTTGGGTACGGGCTTTTGCTTATCCTTCTCGGATTCTATTTATCGCGAAAAACCAAGTCGTATGAGGGGGTATATTACTTTTCCCAATTGCTGTATTTCGCGGGATTCAGCACGGTGGTTTTCGGGGTGCTGTTGGGCTCCTGGTTCGGTGATCTTCCCGACGCGAAGTACCTGGGCGAGAACAATCTTCTGCTCCAGGCCAAAGACTCTTTAATGCTACTTGATCCGCTGAAGGACCCCGTCAGCATGTTGCTGATAGCATTGGGCATCGGGATTTGCGTGCAGCTTTACGGCGTGCTGCTCAAAATGCACGGCGCGGCAAAATCCAGGGACTGGGCTGCGGTGGCTTTCGACGGGATGCTCTGGCTCATCGCGCTTCCTGGTCTTGTGCTTCTGATCGGAAATTTCCTCGGCGCATTGGGGCCCATGTTCGCCACCGCCGGAAAACTGTTGTTCCTTACCGGAGTGGTTGGGCTGGTACTAACCCAGGGCCGTGGCGAAAAAGGTTTGTTGCTCAAAGGCATCAACGGCCTTGTAAGCATCTACGGCATCCTGGGCAGCTACGGTTGTGCGGCCTTTATCGGGGACACGCTTTCGTATTGCCGCTTGCTCGCGCTCGGACTCACCACCTCGATTGTGGCAATGTGCGTCAATATGATCGGCGGGCTGGTGCGGGATATCGATTATGTGGGGCCGGTCCTATTCATCATTGTGCTCGTGTTTGGCCATTTGTTTAATTTCATCATCAGTTTGCTGGGTGCATTCGTGCACTCAATGCGACTTATCTTCGTCGAGCTTTTCGGACGCTTTTATTCATCGGCATCACGTGAATTTCGGCCGCTGGGCTTTAATTCAGACTCATGCAAATTGACGACGCAGGGGAATGCGCCGCAAGAAGCCGCCAACAACTTGTAACGGCGAGCCTTGCGGCAGGGGATATTGCCAGAATTCGAGACTGGACCTAAACGTACCGACAGGAGGACGCTTCGGATGGAACCGTTGGAACCAGGCATGTTTCAGTATACCGTCGAGTTGTCGCGGGGTTTGGCGTATGCCGGCGCCGCACTCGCTTTTGGTTTGGGCGGATGCGGGTCGGCGAAGGGCATTTACGTTGCAGCGCAGCAGGCCGCGGGAGTTCTCAGCGAGAAGCCAGACTTATTCGGCCAACTTCTCGTCATGGTCGCCCTGCCGGGTACGCAAGGATTCTACGGATTCATAATCGCGGTCATGATGGCGCGGCAAACCGGCTTGATGGACGGCATGATCAACATCTCGTTGGGTACGGGAATCGCCCTGCTCTTCGTGGGCCTGCTCTCGGGCATAGTCCAGTACGTTTCCGCG
>CALEZK010000281.1 GCA_937928585.1 uncultured bacterium
CTCGGGTGCCGTGCACTTCAAACAGGCCAAGGTCGGGCTTCACGAAATGAATGCCATCCGCGCTCACGGCATAACACGTGTTTTCGCTTGCCGATCCGTCGCCCCCGACTTCCGGCATTCCACGGTAATAAAGTCGATAGAGCTCGCCGTCCTTGATGACGGTTACGTACGCGCTGTACTCGCCTTCCCACGGCGCGTCGAATTTCAAGACCGTTTCCGCCGGTATCGGCGGATGCAGCTTAAGACTGCATCCTTCCATTGCTTCGATGATGTAAGTGTCGACAAATAGTTCGAGTCGCGATCCCAGTGAAATTGCATCGGCCTCGGCGACGCCAGGCGCTACGAGCAGCAGCGCGAACATCGTAAGCATAAGTCGAATGATGAATGAACGCATGGAATGCCCCTCTTTGTGCCACGTATTTGCTTCTACTCTAGCATAGCGCTTCAAGTATTAGGGCTTCGCTTGGCAAAGCATGGCGCCAACGACTACCATAGGCCCGCAAAAAGGAGAATTCAGCGCATGAGCAGTATGCAGCGTGTTGCAGTCGTTATGGCGGGCGGATCGGGCGAGCGATTCTGGCCCTTGTCGCGCCGGACGCGCCCGAAACAACTTCTGAAACTGACCAGTCACGACCAGACGATGCTCGACGAGGCGGTGGCGCGCATGGCCCCGCTTGTTCCGGCCGAGCACATTTATGTCATCACAGGCGAGCATCTCGTTGAGCCAATCAAAGCGTCTGGCCTTGCAATTCCGGCGGAAAATATTCTCGCTGAACCGGCCAAACGCAATACCGCGGGCGCGCTGGCCTATACCGCGGCGGCGTTGCTTGCGCGGTATGGCGGCGATGGATCGCGGATCAGCCTGGCGGTTACTACAGCAGACCACGATATTCGCGAGCCCGATGTCTTTCGACGCACCGTCGATGCGGCGATGGCAGCCGCAGAGCAGGAAGAAGCACTGGTTACGCTTGGCATAGTGCCGACGCGTCCGGAAACCGGGTACGGGTATATTCAAATCGATCGGGACAGCACCAGCAAGATTCGCAATGCAGTGGCGGTAACACCAGTGCGCGCATTTCATGAGAAACCCAGCCGCGAACGCGCCGAAGATTTCATCGCGGAAGGCAATTATTACTGGAACAGTGGAATGTTCTTCTGGCGCATCTCGACGTTTCTCTCGGAACTGGAACAGGCGCGACCCGCTCTTGCGGAATCGGTGCGCAAGATGGCCGCGGCGATGGCCGCGAAAGATGACACCACCGTCCGCGCTGAGTTTGACGCGTTGGAAGATATCTCCATTGACTATGCGCTGATGGAACATGCTAAGCGCGTAGCCATGGCCAGGGCTGAGTTTCCGTGGGATGACGTCGGCGCGTGGACAGCGCTGGATCGATCCTATGCAAAGGACGAGAACGGAAACGTCGCCGTCGGCGATCCCGTGCTATCGGACGTGAGCGACTGCATCGTCTACAACGACGCGGGGGGAGACGCAATGGCCGTCGGGGTTGTTGGTATGAACAACGTGATCGTAGTTGTCACACACGACGCAGTTCTGGTTCTGCCGAAGGATCGCGCGCAGGACGTTCGCCATGCCGTGCAGGAACTCAAGAAGCGCAACGCGAAACAGTTGTGATGCCGTGGACGAGTGCCAATTGAAACTTCGCATCGTCGCCATCCTTGCGCTGCTTTTTGCGCCGTGGTTTCTGTCGGCACGTGCCGAAGTCAGCGATCTGGATACTGGCTATCGTACAGGAAGCGTAGCGCGCGCCGATGGCGGTACCACCGCATACTACGAGCGCGCAGGTAATGGTCCTGTATTGGTGCTGATTCCTGGGAGTTGGGACGATCACTCGGCATTCGATCCAGTTGTTCGCGCTCTCAATTCAACGTACCGTGTCATCATCGTCGAGTTGCCTGGGCACGGGAAAAGCTTGCCGCCAGCCGATCACCCGACCATGGCGTACTTCGCCGATTGCGTCTTTCGCGTATCGGATGCGTTAGAGATCGGCTCTTTCATTGTCGGGGGACATAGCATCGGCGGCATGATTGCGATCGAAATGGCCGAGCAGCGGCCGAGCGTCATCCGAGGAATCGTCCCTATCGAAGGGTGGAGTCATTACACGGTATCGAAAGACGCATTCAACGGACAAAACGCCAACACGCTGACGTCGGAAATGAATCAAATCCGCGAGTCCAATCGAAAGCGCACGCAAGCAAAAATGACCCAGGCGCAGATCGATGCATTTTCCACGGTCTGGAAAC
>CALEZK010000282.1 GCA_937928585.1 uncultured bacterium
GTCGCGATCCGCATCATGACGAGGGACGGCGATAATCATGGCGCATATACCTATGGAACATGGCCTCGTACTCGCCGCCATACTTTTTTCGATGGGGTTTGCGGGGTTGTTAGTCCGTCGAAACGTAATATACATGTTGATGTGCGTGGAAATTATGTTGAACGCTTCAGGCTTGGCATTTGTGGTTGCCGGTTCCCGTTGGGAGCACGCCGACGGTCAGATTATGTACATGATCATACTTACGATGGCTGCCGCGGAGGTTGCGGTGGCGTTGGCCCTGGTCCTGCGCTTCTATCGCCATTTCCAAACGTTGGACTCCGATGCAGCAAACACGATGCGTGGGTAGAGAAGAGTGATGCTATCCCTATTACCGTTAGTCCCCGCTTTCCCGCTGGCAGGCGCCATCCTATTGGTGTTGCTAGGAGGAAACATGTCCAGGGGTGCGGCAGCACGAGTTGGCGCGGGAAGCGTCGGGCTGAGTGCATTCGTTACGTGTTTGATTGCGATGCAATTTTATTTTGCGCAGCCAGACGGGCATGTATTCAGGCAGTCCCTTTGGACGCTCTTCGATTTCGCCGGCATGACGGCAGAGGCGGCTTTTCATTTGGATTCGCTCTCCCTGCTGATGACCCTTGTCGTGACACTTGTCGGTTTCCTAATCCATGTGTATTCGACCGAGTACATGAAAGATGATGCAGGGTTTGCGCGATTTTTCGCATATATGAACCTGTTCGTTGCCGCGATGCTGACCCTTGTTTTGGCAGATAACCTGTTTCTACTCTTTCTCGGTTGGGAAGGAGTCGGCGTCTGCAGTTTTCTCCTCATTGGATTCTGGTACGACGAAGAAAAGAATTGTCGCGCGGCGACGAAGGCATTTTTGGTAACGCGCGTCGGCGACGTCTTCCTCGCTGTTGGGGTTTTCTTCATTTTTGCCGAACTCAATACGCTACAGATAGCCACGATTGCGGAGCGAGCACCTGCACAATGGACAATTGGCTCCGGTGCAGCAGTTGCAGCGGCGTTGCTGCTACTCGGCGGCGCTATTGGAAAATCGGGCCAGCTTCCGCTTCAGGTTTGGTTACCCGAGGCGATGGCCGGCCCGACGCCTGTATCCGCGTTGATTCACGCGGCGACCATGGTAACAGCGGGCGTCTATCTGATTGCGCGGATGCACCCCATTTTCCAACTCGCCCCGAGCGTCATGTACCTCGTCGCGATAATTGGAGCAATCACGCTTTTATTGGCGGGATGTTGCGCACTTGTACAGCGCGACATCAAAAGGGCGCTTGCCTATTCGACCATTAGCCAGATTGGATACATGTTTTTGGCACTTGGCGTTGGGGCATGGTCAGCGGCGATGTTTCACTTCATGACGCACGCCATATTCAAAGCACTCCTGTTCATGGCTGCAGGCGCGGTCATTGTCGCACTCCATCACGAACAGGATATGTTCAAGATGGGTGGGCTTAAGTCTCGCATGCCAGCCGTATTCCTCACGTTCCTTATCGGCGCGGGATCGCTTTGCGCAATTCCGTTTATTACATCCGGCTTCTACAGCAAAGACATGATCCTCTATGAGGTCTGGGCGTCCGAGCAAGGAGGCCGCTGGCTTTGGGGTGCGGGATACTTGGGGGCGCTCCTAACGGCGATTTACACCTTCCGCATGGTGTTCCTGATTTTCTACGGCACTGCAAAAACACCTATGGAAGTTTTTGTTGGTATGCGTATGACCGGCCCATTGCTGGTGCTTGCCGCGGGCGCGACAGTGGCGGGGTTCCTCGAAATCCCGAAGACCCTTATTCATCTTCCAATTTTTTCTAGCTTCCTTGAGCACACGCTCCCGCATCCGCAACTCCACCATGCTTCATTGGGGACAGAATGGCTTTTGCAGGGCGCATCAGCCCTCGCAGTATTTGTTGGTATAGCGATTGCCTATGCGCGATGGGGACGCGGTGCAGAACCCGCGAGTGTAGCGAAAACGAGCGACGGGTTTCTACACAGACTGCTTTCGTCTGGGTGGGGCTTCGACTGGCTCTACGATCGCGTCATCGTCAGGCCGTATGGCGCTACCGCAACTGCTAACCGAAACGATGTGATCGATTTTACCTACTCGGGCGCGGTTCAGGTTACCGAGGAAGTGGCGTATGCCCTCCGGCTGACCCAGTCAGGGCGCTTGCGCTGGTATATCGCGGGAATCGGTCTAGGCGCGGTGGTCGCGATTGCAATGGTGGTTTACGCATGATTCTGGTTTGGGTCTTACTTCTCCCCCTTCTTGGCGGGTTAATCGGATGGGCAGGAAGTGGTGTGTCTCGCAGGCTCTCGCAATACGCGCCTGCCGCAGCTTTGTGCCTCGACATCCTCTTGCTGATCTGGCTTTGGGGCAAGCAGTCGGGCAGCGCTGACCACTCGCAAAGCACGATGTGGATCGCGTCATTTACCGCACCATGGGTTCCACAACTTGGATTGAGTTTCTCACTTGCGATGGACGGACTCGCGCTATTGATGGCCTTAATGTCCTGCATTGTTTCTCTCGCGGTAGTGGTTGCCTTGGGGGCGCGCAGTGAAAAGGACACGGGACTTTATAGCCTTTTGAATATGAGCGCAGTGACCGCGGTGCTCGGGGTTTTCCTTGCGACCGATTTGCTGCTCTTCTTCATATGCTTTGAGGCGATGCTGTTGCCCGCGTACGCGCTATTGATTGGTTGGGGCGAGGGAGATCAATCGCGATCAGCGACGCGCTTCTTTCTCTTCACCCAATTTGGCGGATTGTTGATGCTCATATCCATCCTTGCTTTGTATGTAGCAAACGGGCAAAGCACCGGCGAATATACCTTTGCATACGAGGCACTACTTGCCAATCGCATCAGCGGGCCGCTTGCGTACCTTGGCTTAATCGGTTTCCTTATTGCATTCGCATGTAAACTCCCTGTAGTGCCATTCCATACTTGGCAACCTGATACATATTCCGGGGCGCCGACTGGCGTATCAATCCTCCTCTCCGCCTTGATGGCCAAAACGGCAGGCTTCGGACTGATCCGATATGCCATTCCCCTGTTCCCCGATGTGGCCTCGGTAGTATCGCCGTTGGTTATGGGGTTTGGCGTATTCACAATACTTTACTGTTCGTGGCTGGCATTCGCTCAGAAGGACTTGAAACGCATCGTGGCCTATTCCAGCGCCGCGCACCTTGGCTATGTCGTGCTAGGGGTGTTTGCGATGAATGAGATTGGCCAGCGCGGCGCGATCATTCAAATGTTCTGTCATGGCTTGAGCGTCGCTGGTGTTTTCCTGGTTGTCGACGTTGTTGAACGCCACGCTGGCACGCGCGACATTGATGCCCTAGGCGGACTTTGGTCATACGCACCGCGATTGGGTGCGCTGGCTTTAATTTTTGCCATGGCGACGCTTGGACTCCCGGGGCTGGGAAACTTTATCGGCGAGTTTCTGACGTTGGCCGGCGCATTCCAACTGTACCCGATTGCCGCCGCGGGGGGCGCGGTCGGTGCCGTGCTCGCTGCGGCTTATTCGCTGCATTTATTACAGAAAGTTTTCTTTGGGCCGCGCAGGGAATCTGGCGAAGGTGCCGAAGTTCATGCGCCTACAATCGGCGTATTGACGGTTTTGGCAGCCCTGTTGTTGTTCGCGGGATTCTTTCCGCAACCACTGCTTAGTGCGGCAAGCACGGCAATTGGAGCCGGGGAAAAGCAGAAGATTGAAGCATTGCCGATGATCGCGAGTGGAGAGCGTCCGTGACTTGGGATAATTTTATAGCGATATCGCCGGTCCTCGCCTTTATGCTGGGTCCAATCGTGCTGATGCTGGCGATTGCAGTACGGCGGAGCCATACCGTGACTGCTTTGCTCTCGTATTGCGTGTTGGCGCTGACCGCGCTCCTCGCGTTGAATGCAGCAAGCGTTGCGCCGCGTCAACTCACACAGTTGCTCATTGTCGACAACTTTGGACTCTTTTATCTGCTGCTGATCACGGCAGTGACTGCGGTTCTAATGCACCTCGGAGTTCGCTATCTGGCGAATAGAGAATCACATCCCGAAGAGTATTACGTGCTATTGCTTCTTGCGGCGGGTGGCGCGGCGATCATGGGAATGAGCACGCATTTCGCCTCGTTCTATCTTGGATTGGAAGTGCTAAGTGTTTCGCAGTATGGGCTCGTTGCATACGTGCGGCGTGATCGACGTGGCGTTGAAGCTGGAATAAAGTATCTTGTGCTGGCCGCTGCTTCCGCTGCATTCATGCTGTTTGGTATGGCTTTGGTTTATGCCGAGTTTGGAAGCATGCATTTTGCCGTGCTAGCGCACGCGACGGAAACGCAGGTTCACAATGCCGTGGTGTTACTAGGCGTTGCCATGATATTCGTGGGCATTGGGTTTAAGTTGTCTGTGGCGCCGTTCCACCTTTGGGCTCCGGATATTTATGAAGGGTCACCCGTGCCCGTGGCGGCATTTACCGCGACTGTAGCAAAGATTGGCGTTATTGCGATACTGGTGCGATATTTTGCCATCGAGAACACTCCGGTATCGGAATCCTTGTATGGCGTTATCGCAATTACAGCGGCTATCTCCATGCTGGCAGGCAATCTTCTTGCGTTGATCCAGCACAATATAAAACGCCTACTCGCGTATTCTTCGATTGCGCAGATCGGATATTTGTCCGTCTCTTTCCTTCATGGCGGGCACCTGACGAGCGAAGGCGTCGCGTACTATCTTGTGGCTTATTCTCTGGGATCTCTTGCCGTTTTCGGCGTTGTAATGACAGTTTCGGCGAGTTTACGACGACCTTACGACATGGAACGGCTTGAAGATTTCGCAGGCCTTTATTGGCGCAACAAGACTTTGGCAATCGTTATGACGATTGGTTTGCTGTCGCTCGCCGGCATTCCGTTGACCGCCGGTTTCGTTGGCAAGCTCTATATGGTGCTGGCCGGTGCGGAAGCCCGATACTGGTGGTTGCTTGTTGTACTTGCCTTTTCGAGTGTGATTGGCGTGTATTACTACCTGCGAATCATCTTGCTGTTGTTTTCGCGAGGCAAGGCGTATCCCCCCTTGGCCACTGCGTCGCCAATCGCCCCTTCGCAACGCGCAGCCCTGATAGCTTTGTCTGGACTTTCCATTTTGCTTGGGGTGTTCCCTGCCCCGCTTATTTCCGTGATCGAGGCGATAACTTTGTCTCGCTAGCCCAGCGGCGCACTGGCGACTGTCCAGGTGCACACCGATTCGTTATACTCTCTTTCAGCAGCTCTAATGCTACCAGGAGGTATCCGCGAACTCATGCGAATTATCCGGAAGTTCTTTGTTTCGACGGTGTTGCTCTTGCTCGTTGCTAGTTGCCCAAGAACCGACTTTGCCGATCCGCTGCCAAACTTATCGGCAGACCACCTTATCCGTTTCGTGCATCTTTCCGATACGCAGATCGTGGACGAAGAAAGTCCCGCACGAAGCATTCGGTTTGCGCCGTTGACGCACTCCGCGTGGCGACCGCAGGAAGCCTACGGTATACATACGCTGGATGCTACTTTGCGCGTGATCAATGATCGTGCGGCGAACCTTGGGGACGGCGAATCTCCTATAGACTTCATTATCGCGACGGGTGACCAGACAGACGGGTGCCAGGGGAATGAATTGCGCTGGTTCATTGACACGATGGACGGAGGAAACATTCTCACGGACTCGGGCGCGCCTGATGGCGAGGATAGAATTCAACCTGATGAGAATAACCCAAAACTCGTATATGACGCAGAAGGGCTTTCCCCTGAAATCCCTTGGTTTACCGTGTATGGCAACCACGATGCCTTGGCCTCCGGGGTGTTCGCGATCGACCGGTCCGATGCAAACCCCGCCAACTGGACCGCCCCACTGCTACGACCCTACGCGGCATTGATCGGTCTACATGGGCTGTTTCCGCCGAGAAATGAATTCGAGTCGACTGCGGATGTCAGTCCAGCTGCGATAACTGCCGCCGTAGAACCCGCGGATCCCGAGACTATGGCTCTTAAGATTCTATCGGTCCTGCCTGGTCCGATAGTTCCTGATCCCGATAGACAATTCAGCAGCCGCCAGCAGTTCATCGATGAACACTTCACTACAACGACTTTTCCCAAAGGACATGGATTCACGTACGCAAACCGTCAATCAGGGTTAGCGCGATACTCCATGCGACCGGTTGGGGACGTGCCGGTTAGGTTGATCGTTTTGGATACGGTAATCCCGGATCCGGTGCCCGGCTTTCCGGCGCAATACGGCGTCATGACACGAGAACAGTTCGACGCGTTCCTGAAACCTGAATTGGAAAACGCGCTGAAAAGCGATGAATTGGTGTTAATTGCGTCGCACCATCCAAGTTCGAATTTTGACCTTCCCTACCACGGCTCAAGAGTAGGAACTGAGGAGTTCCGAGCCTACCTTGCATCTCAACCACACGTAATCGCCCATCTTTGCGGGCATGGCCATCGACATTCCGTCGAGAAAATCGGAGACGCGAGCCCGTACTTTGAAATACAGACCGCCTCGATAATCGATTATCCGCAGGAATCGCGCATACTGGATATCAGCTACAACGAATCCACCGGCGAGATTGGATTGAAGAGCGAGATCATCTCGCACATGGACAATCCGACCGATTTCTCCGCGGAGTCATTCCGGCGTGCAAGCATTCAAGCCGAGAGCCTTGGGAAATCTGAGGCCTCCGCCGAAGTCGAGGCGCTCAAGGCCGAACTCGAAGCCGCAGGTTTCGCCACATGGCCAGAACCGTCGCAAGGCGATCTAAAGAACTACGGAGAGGAAACCGACCGAGACTTTGAATTTCGAATAAAAAAGCATGGGCTTAAGTCCCAGAAATCCAACGCCCGTGACAGGTAGTCGCCCTGAATCAGAGACTCTCCTCAGGAGAAATCCAGCGAAGGAAGAAAATGGCGCGCCCGATACGATTTGAACGTACGACCCCTTGCTCCGGAGGCCACTTTTGATACCCGGCAAACGCGCGTAACCCTTTGAAAAATATAGTACTACGGCTTTTCGGGTTTTTCAACTACTACATTGTTTTTGGCCTAATTTCGGCCCAAAACGTGTAGTCTACTCGTTCTTATTTGAGAAATAATTTGCCTACTTGAAGGTGCTAACTCTACAATCTGCCTTACAATTACTGCCGTCAACAAAAGGTACAAACTCCTGAAGCCATGCAACTTCACCCTTCGCAATCCCAGTTGTCGAATTTTCTCCAGACCTGCCCCAATTTAAGTACCAGCTGCGGTAATGCGCTCTCAGTACTTGATAATAAACGATATCGCCATATTCTTAGGCCGGGTCTCAGCTCCTCCTTTATTGCGAGTTCCATTTTCAACATCCCTGGAAAAATCTGGTCCTGAATCAAAGTTGCTTCCGTCGCTGCTAGCTGTAGTGCCTTCTCTTACAGCGTGATTATGCGATTCAAAGTCATCCGACTGCATCGAACCCAACGGACGTTCAGGGCCATCGACAGAACTAAGTGGAGCGTTTTGGTTGTCCCTATAGCTATCTGTGCGCGCGCCAACTTGAGTGCCGAAGTTGTTTAGCCCGCGTAGAAACACGCCGCGCAAGTCCGGCGTCTTACAGTCGTTAGGCGGCACCACATTTGTGTCTACTATCTCCAAGGGGAGGTTGGGAAGGCTCTTAAGGTAATTACGTAGCTTTGTGTACTTGTCGTCCACCGGGATCGCTTGTCCATCGCAAAACAGCCAGCCCTCCGGCGGGTTGGCCGCCTTGCCAAAATAGGAGAGTATCGTTCCGACCGGGACCCCGTTTGACGCGTCGTCAGCATGCTTAGCGTTGTCCGCATTGAATGCGTTCTCAGATTGCAGTGCATACGGCGCACTCAACAAGGCTTGCCGAGGTAGTATCTCGGACGGGGAAGCGCCACTCGCGTTGTATACAGTGATGCTGATATACCGTGGCGAATCGGACACAGCATCGACCAAAGATCGATTATCGGTCGGGTTATCCGTCGGGCCGAGAATGACATTGAATTCTCCTGTCTGCGAGAACTCGACGGCGTTGAACGTTTGCGGGCCCCATTTGAGGTTGCCACCAGGACCAGAAGTGTCGTAAATTCGGAACTCCAGTTTTCGCGGTTCTTTCACTTCAATGCCGTTGGCGTCTGTAAGTCGCCCTTGGTAATTGATCGTTTGGGGAACACTCGCCGACTGACCGAAAGCGCCTATTGATAACAATAGTAGAAATACTAATGGACCTAATACAGTTCTAAACATCGCTTCTCTCCCTGTTATTTTGCGATAAAATCTCGTACTTGCGTTTACTCCTCGGTCGTACAAGATCAGCCATCTGTAAGCTCACACCTTATTGTCTCCCGGACGCAAATACTTCCAAATGTCAAACTTATGCCTCTCCTCGCCAGCAGACCTTAGCCGCCTTAAGTCATCACCGAAAGTTGCCGATGCATGCTTCCGCAAGCGGTTCCCCGCAAACTAACGTAAAATTGGTGTGTCTCGCAGGTTCACATCGGGTTGTTCAAAGACATCAGGCGCTGCCCCAATATCGATTCTCTTCATGAACTCGCTCTTAGTTCCGTAATACTTTTCCATCTTCGCTCCGATCTCCGAATCGGAATAAAGCTTATCCAGCCATTGCCCAAGGTGGCCTCGTGAACCAAATTTCGCGGATTGCTCTCCGTACTTTGCGAAAATCTGATTGTCAAGATCTCGCACAGCATCGACATCTGCTCCCGGCAGCGGACCAACATATCCTCGCGCGCCCCGCAGGAAATTCAGGGCGGCCCCCGTAGTTTCTACAATCGTCACCATTCTGTTAACAGCCCTATTGAACCAACCGACGACTCTCGTCATGCTGTCCGCTGCTTCGCCTTCTCGCGATCGCGTTCCCCGCACTTCGTAGAAACTTGCGCTGTCTCTTCCTTGACCTTCCGGATCGATTCTGTACAAAAGACTCGAGTAGGCTTGAACTTCGAAGTTTCCATTTCTATCTACAAAAGTTGTTGATCTATTGCTTACGTAGCTATATGGATGCAGCGCCTGTGGAGCCACAATTTCGGAGAGTAGTTGCGCCTTCAGCCGCGACGGAAAGGCGTTTGCAGGTTGTTCATTGCTATTCCACATCTCGGACACCGAAGGATCGGGAGAGATGAACCGCCCTAGGAAAGAGGAGTAATGACGAGAACCAAAGTAATGATGACCATCAATTGCATCTACTTCACGATTTGAGAAAGTATATGGCGAACGTAACGCGGGTGCACCTGCGTGCCTCACCCGAACTGGACCAAAGGCAAAATAGGAAATCTGTTCTAGAACGTCACCATTAGTATTCAGCGCTACATTCTGCGATCCCAATGTGTCGCGCAGATAGAACGATGCCAAGGTTTTTGACCATTCTGCCCCATCGTTGCATGCTACGAAGACGCCTTGCAACGTCACAAACTTAAGAAGGCGCCCCTCTCGGATTTCTGCCAGTGGGGAAACATGGTATGTCGTATCTTGCATCGATTCGTGACGCCTAATTCTAAGATTCGAATCGAAATCGTATTTGTAGCTGGTAGTCCCAAATACTGAATTACTTGAAATGAGCCGCAACTTCGAGTCCCAAGCGTTTTCACTGGAAGCTTCCCCGGTAACACAGCCTACTGAATCATACGCGAGTGTAAGAGGGTCGGATTGCGCCATAGGATTCCCGGCTGCGGACAAGGCGTGCGGTCCTGGCGGATCATTCGGACCTCGGCCGTTCCGATTCCACGCTCCCGCCGCGCCGCCGTAATGCATTTTCCCCAAATTCATCCCGGGAACGCGATCGATAAGCTCGGCGCTCTGTTCCACCATGTTTCCAATGCGGTCGTATCGAAAGCGTATTGACCCGAATACATTCCCGTTTGCAGCCTGCGTAAGCCGATACAACGAATCGTATTGATAATTTTGTGTCTCGCGGAATTTCCTGGCATCAGCAGAAGTGATACCCAGCTCCACGCCAATTATGTCCAGTTGTGCGTTGGTTCGCCCGTCGCCAACTGTAGTGATATTCGAGACGGCATCGTACGTGTAGTTGAGATCTTGCAGTTCAAGGTTGTCGCGGCGTCGCGTTGAGTGAATACGAATGAGACGTTGACGGATGTCGTAGGAGTACTGGGT
>CALEZK010000283.1 GCA_937928585.1 uncultured bacterium
TGGGAATGCGTCCGCTTGTTACATGATTCTTCCGAACGGCCGCTCCCCCGCCGCCGCCTGCGCTTTCCGCATTGAAGCCGCCCACAGAGACAGGCCCCTGCGCGACGGCATATACCGTCCCATCCGCCGGACCGGGTCCGTATAGAAACGTCTCCGTGAGCGTTCCGCCTTCGAGGCTCTGGCTGTTGCCAATTGAACTCACGCGAACATCGATGCGCGTGCCCTCTTTCGCAAACGCCGGCAATGTTGCATCAACAAGGACAACCGCGGTGTTGGCAGACACAAGGTCTTTGAGCTTCTCCACTTCAACGTTCATGCGATCAAGCATCTGTAATTGGCGACGCGCGGCGTCGACGTTCTTGTCGCCCGTTCCGGCGAGTCCGACTACCAGGCCGACGCCTTTCAGGGGATTTCCACGCGCGCCCTGTACTTCGCAGAGATCCTTGATCCGCGCTGCCTCCGTCGGAAGCGCAAGAATTACGGCAAGCGCGGCCATCGCCGCGCCCCGCATAATCCAAAACTTATTCCACATCCGTTTCATGCTCCCCTTTGCATTAATACGGCGAAACCCAATCCAAAAGTCGCGTTACAAGACCGCGACGTTGGTTGTTCCACAACGGCCCGCGGCCCTTCAACTCAATCACGGCATTTGCGAGTTGCGCGGAATCGATGGTATTGGTTGGCGAGATGTCACGCGTACGCGCAAGGCCACTCACAAAAACGCGGGAGTCTTCCCTATTCACTGACACCAGTTTTTCGCCCTCTATCTGGATCAGCTCGTTCGGCAAGACCTGCTTGACGGTGCAGGTTATCGTCGTGACCAAAGAGTTTTTGCGCTGGGTCGTTCCCGTTGTGCGCTGCTCGTTATTTGTCCCCAGACTCCAGTTCGGCAGCTTTCCTGCCGTCATAATGCCGAGACCATCGGGATCGTTCGGGTCCGTGCCGTCCGATTCAGGCGTGATGAGAAAGCCGTTGTCCGATTCATTTGCTTCCGACTCGACATCGGACTCTTTCTTGGTGTTGGTGCTGGCGTTTGTAGAGGCATCAATCTGCTCTCGAACCAAGACGGTAATAATGTCGCCGGGTTTGAACTTCTTCTTTTTCAACGACACGAATGTGCCTTGTTCAGCCACCTCTTGCGTGAACAGGGAGTCGCCCAGCGCCACCGGTGCGGCAACTACAAGCGCAAACACTGCCAAAAATCGCATGATACTTCTCCCTGTGAACATGTGAACTACTCCACAACCACGACGCCGTCTTCGCGGACGACGCCCTGGAATTCCGCCTTTGTATCCGGATTGGCGAGCCGGACAACATCTCCCGACGCACCGTTATCGAGCGCGCGCGCGCGCGACTTTACGACGAGCTTGCCCGCGCGCGCTTCGACCACAACCAGCTGGTTACGCTTGATCAACTGTTGCGGCACAAGCGACCTGCGCGACAGCACTTCGCCCATGAGCAGGTTGTCGCGCGTGACCATTCCTACAACCTCGTCCAAGCGTTGAATTGCCTCGCCCTTCTGCTGGGATAGCGCTCTCTTTTCAAATCGCAGATCCGTCGCGGAAACTGGTTTTCCGCGGGGAATGTCTGACTTACAAACCAACACTTCCGCGTATGCCTCGATATTCGCTTTTGCATAGACCGTGCGTTTGACCTGCCCATCGACCTCTATGTCGCCACGAAACGCGCCCTGACCAATCCAACGGTACGTGGGACTCGGCATCCAGCGGACCGCAACGTCTCCTTCGGGCACAACAACGCCGTCTGGCTCATCGAGTATGTCGATTGTAGTTTCAGCACCCTGCCACGGAAGTTGCGTTTGAATAAACGTGCGCAAATCGTCGGTTAACACTTCTTTGGATACGTCGAGTGATAAGGTCTTTGCCAATACGCTTGGCGATCCCGAAATCTCGATGCCATCCATACCCGATCCGTTGAGACGCATCTTCAGCAGCGCGGAGTCGATGCGCTTCGAGCCGCCAGGAGCGGCTGCACTGCTCACTTCGAGACTGGCAAGCTGTTCCGCGTTCGCACCGGTGATGTCCGCGATATCGCCAAGCCGGACCATTGGGCCTCTGACATACGCTTCCGTTTTCAGCATTACCGTGCCAGACTCCGCGCGCGCGACGACTGCAATGAATGCGGCGGTCAGCGCGGTAAACGCGAGCCATCGAATCGCATGTCTAGTTGCCAATGTCATTTCAGTTACCAAACCCCACTATTACCGTCTGACGTTGTTGGCTACCTGAAGCATTTCGTCGGAGGTCTGGATGACCTTCGAGCTTGCCTCGTACGCGCGCTGCGCAATGATGAGGTTCAGGATTTCCTCGACGACTTGTACGTTTGAATTCTCAAGGAAACCGGAACTTAGAAAACCAATGCCTTCTTCACCCGGGTTCCCTGCGATTGGTGGTCCCGACGCTTCGGTTTCGCGCAGGATGTTGTGACCGAGTCGCGCATCGAGTCCTGAATTGTTCACGAAGCGCACAAGCTGAATCTGGCCGAGGTTGGATGGCGTGGGCGATCCGGGCACCGTCGCAAAGACTGTTCCGTCATTGCCAATGCTCACTTCTTCCGCGTCCGTGGGAATTGTAATTCCAGGTGTAATTGGAAAACCGTCAATGGTTACGAGATTGCCGTTCTGGTTCACGCGAAAACTGCCGTCCCGCGAGTAGCCTTGTGTTCCATCCGGCAGGTCCACCTGAAAGAAGCCATTACCCTCGACTGCAAGGTCGAGTGGATTGCCGGTAGAAATCAGATTGCCTTGCGTGAATAATTTCGCCACGGATGCCGGTTTCACGCCGTGACCGATCTGAATCCCTTCCGGCAAAGTTTCGCCTGCGGCGGTTTCCGAGCCTGCGGGTTTAACTGTTTCGTAGAGCAAATCCTGAAAATTGACCTTGCTCTTTTTGAATCCGGTCGTGTTGACGTTCGCAAGGTTGTGCGCAATCGTGTCGATGTTGGTTTGCTGACCAATCATTCCCGTTGCGGCGGTGAATAGCGCGCGAATCATGGGTGAATCACATCCTCATTAAGTCGGCATGCCGACTTCGTTTATCAACCGGCCGACCGTTTCGTCGACAGATGAGATGACTTTCTGGTTCGCGTTATACATGCGGAGGCCCAGCATCATCTGGGCCATTTCATACGGAAGCTGCACGTTCGAGTTTTCGAGCGCGCCGGGCACTACGGAAGTCAGTTCCGCCGGTCGGGGGCCACCGGACTTCTCAGCGGGCGCAAAAAGACTCTCGCCATACCGTTCCATCAAGTGGGGATCGTCGAATTCAACGACGCGAAGCCTGCCAACGGGTACGTTGTCGACGAGCACGCTGCCATCCGGACCAAACTCAACATTGCCGCCCTGAACCACCAAGGCGCCGCCCTCGCTAAGGACGGGATACCCGTTCGCAGTGGTCAATTGCCCGTTTGCATCAATTGTCAGTGCGCCGTCCCGCGTGAATCGCTCACCGGCCGGCGTATCCACGCTTAGAAAACCTGGCCCCTGCAATGCGATGTGCAAAGGGTTTCCCGTGACGCCTATCGAGCCGCCCGCGTAGTCTGTATAAACGTTGGAAGTCTTGAGACCGCCGCCCGGGCCGCGTTCCATGTTGAGCCGCTCGGGAGACCCCATTGCGCCGAGGAAGATCTGTTTGAAGCCCTCATTCACGGAATTCTGCCGCTTGAACCCCGCCGTGGCGCTGTTCGCGATATTGTTCGCAATAACCGCCTGTCGATCTTCGATGGCGATCATGCCCGACGCTGCGGCATAAAGTCCGTGAATCATCCCCGGCTTCCCACTGTGTTTGAGGCGTGGCCTCTGCTCTATCGCATCGCCCTGCGGCGTTGACTTTTGGAGGCCCGGCAGCGTTTCAGGGATGATCGGTGTCGCTTAAGGGGAGCGCAACCGATGCCGGGCCAACCACTCACGTTGGACCCGCTATGGGACGGGTCCGCCAAATCTAGAGCAATGGATGTGCCAAGTGAGGAAAGACGCGCGAAGAGTAGGCGGAAGTGCTTGTAATATTGACGATTACGCGCGGGTTAGCCCGATGGGCAAACGGGCGGTAAATAGCGCGCGTACTGCAAAACTTTCCTGCAACTTGGAAGAATGTGCAGGATTCGGACTAGAGCCGGTCAACCCCAAACCCGCCGCCAATTTCGATGACCGCGCCTGTGGCGTAGTCGAAGTAACCCTCTGCCAGCGCAACCACGGCCTTTCCCACGTCTTCCGGGGTGCCCCATCGCGGGGTTAGCAAGAGTCCGTTGGCAATCAGTTCGTCGTACTTTTGCTTCACCGCGGAGGTCATGTCCGTCGCAGTGATTCCTGGGCGCAAATCGTAAACGTTGATGCCGTGCTCCGCCAGGCGCACAGCAAACGTTTGCGCGGCCATGCTGAGCCCGGCCTTGCTGACACAGTATTCGGCGCGGTTCGGACTGGCAGCATTCGAGGAAATGCTGGTTATGAACACAATTTTTGGCGCGTAGGTCGCGCCGGCTTTAACCTGGGCGATCATATGAGAAGCAACACGTTGCGTGAGAAAGAAAGGCCCACGCAAGTTTATGTTGATCAGCCGATCAAAACTTTCGTCCGTTGTTTCGAGAATATCGAGCCGGACCTTCGGCGCCACGCCTGCGTTATTGACCAGTAGATCGATTCGCCCGAACTCAGCGACCACTTCCTGCACCGCGCGTGCATGGTCGTCGAGGTTCGAAATATCCAGTACAACTGGCGCAAAGCGCTGGCCCAGCGATTCGACTTCACGCTGCACTTCTTCCAGCCCCGTGCCAAGGCTTGTCGCGGCACCGGCTATGTCGTAGCCTTGCTGCGCGAGCGCCAGCGCAATACCCCGCCCGATTCCGCGACTCGCCCCGGTGACCAATGCTACTGCCTTACCCACGAGTCCCTTTCTAGATGCAACGCGTTACGAACGACGGCGCACTTCCACGGATCCGCCGTGACTGCCGAGGTCGAAAATGATTGCAACAACCAGTAAAACCAGGCTCCAACCGGTAAAGCCGCCGTTTGCGTTCATGCCGATTGCATACGCGCACGTTGTGTAGGGCATGAGGATAAACCCCAAGAGCGGCCACAGCCGTGTTTCGAACGCGCTTGACGTATAGGCAGTCAGCCACATGATCACCAAGGTGAACCGTGGGACAAACATTGCCAGCAGAATGAGGAGACACGGCATAGGGCGACTCCCGATTTCTTAAGACTCTAACGCGCCGCGACCTGCCCACTCAAACGAACGGCGCGCTACACCGCACCAAGCTTGACACACCTTTCTCCCAAATGCCACGCTTCCGGCGGAGTCGCGTCAACAGAATCAATGGAAAGCTTCGAAACACAACGTAGTGGGCCGCTCATCCGCGCGGAATCACTTCGCAAGGAATTCCAAGGACCTGGCGGCACTCCCATTGTGGCGGTCGCCGGGGCTTCTTTTCATGTCGATGCGGGCGAAATCTTCGGATTACTCGGCCCGAACGGCGCAGGAAAGACCACCCTCCTACGCATGCTCGCGACAATTATTACGCCCACGTCCGGTCATTGCTGGATTGAAGGGTGTTCGGCAGACGATGCCCCCCAAGCGGCGCGCGCGAAAGTTGGTTTCATGTCGGGTAATACGCGGCTATATGGCCGCCTCACGCCACGCGAGATGTTGCGCTACTTTGGCCGTCTTTACGATATGAGCGACGACGCAATTGCGCGGCGCACGCGCGAACTGGCGGATTCGCTGACCATGAACGACTACATCGACCGGCGCTGCGATACGCTTTCCACCGGTCAGACGCAGAAGGTGTCGATAGCCCGCGTGTTGCTTCACGACCCAGATGTCTTGATCCTTGATGAACCGACCTTGGGCCTGGATATCATGGCTAGAAGCGCGATCTTGTCGTTCATTCGCTCCGCAAAAACGAGAGGCCACAGCATAATCTTTTCGACACACGACATGGGCGACGCGGAATTGCTGTGCGACAGGGTCGCCATTATTAATGACGGCGAACTGTACACCGTGAGCACTACCCACGCCCTGCTTGCGGAAACGGGAACCTCGAATCTGCACGATGCGTTCTTGTCGGTAGTACACAGACAGGCGCCGGCATGATTCGGTTTCACACGATACTGCTGATTTTCCGAAAGGAAACGCTCGAAATGTTGCGCGACAGGCGCACCATGATAGCGATGATCGGTATTCCGCTTGTTCTCTACCCCGCTCTGTTTGTATTCGCGTCGCAAGCCGCACTTATGCAGATTGATCAGCTCGAAGAGTCGCGTTCTCGAATCGCGATTCTTGGTAGTGACGCAGAATTGGTAGCCGATTGGCTGGAGGACGACGAGAAGCTGTCCATCGGACTGGTGGGAAATGCCCGGCAAGACCTGTCCAACGACGCTGTTCAGGCCGTGCTCGTATTGCCCGATGGCTTCAAACATACCATTGATTCCGGCGCGACCGCTCATGTTGTTGTTGAGTTCGATGCGGCTGAACCTGCTTCTCAAGAAGCTTCGCGCCGCGTCGTGGCCGCGCTGGACAGTGTATTTGAAGAACTCCTAAAGAAAAGGCTCTCCGATGCGGGACTTCCGAAATCCTTCGCGGATCCGATCGAAGTCGAGACCAAGAACGTAGCGCCGCCCGCCAAGGCGACAGGCGCGATACTTGGTCTGACCATGCCGCTTCTCATGATCGTCATGGTTGGCATTGGCGCGTTTTATCCCGCAATTGATTTAACTGCCGGGGAAAAGGAACGCGGAACTTTTGAAACTTTGCTCTCAACCCCGGCGTTAAGCAGCGAAATTCTCGTTGGCAAGTTTTTGACGGTTTTTTGTATTGCGATGCTGACTGGCATCACGAACCTAGGCAGCATGCTTGCTACATTCGCTTTTCAACTCTCCCAGATGGGCGATTCGATCGGCGATTACGAGATTAGCTTTCCGTTGAGCAGCGTCGCGTTGATCTTCCTTGCCATGGTGCCGCTCGCCTTCTTTATCTCTGCGGTCATGATTTCAGTAGCGGTCCTCGCGCGGAGCTTCAGGGAAGCGCAGACGCTGTTGTCGCCCGTGTTGATCCTGATGATTTTCCCCGCGGCAATGGCGTCGATTCCCGGCACGAGCCTGACCGCGACGACACAGCTCATGCCTATTGCGAACTTTGCGCTGCTCTTCAAGGACCTCATGACGGATCACGTTTCCGCGGTTTCTATTTTTGCGGTGCTTGCGAGCACAACGGTATATGCGCTGCTTGCTCTCGCCCTCGCTGCGCGCATATTTCAACGAGAAGAAGTTGTTCTATCGGTTGAAAGCGGTTCTCCGGTCACCCTTCGCCGCTCTATGTACAGACCTCGCACACTCCCCACGCCGGGCACCTCGCTATTCGTGCTTACGCTATGCCTGTTGTTGTTTTTTTATCTCGGAACGTGGATGCAGGCCAACTATGGCCTTGTCGGCGTGGCGCTGACACAGTGGACGATTTTCTTCGCGCCGCCCCTTTTAATCCTTTGGTATGTCCGGGTAAATATCGCCGCGGCGTTTAATTTGCGCGCGCCTTCGTTC
>CALEZK010000284.1 GCA_937928585.1 uncultured bacterium
AGGTTCCGTCACGCCCAACCGAAAATTAGCCGTGAACGTGGACGATTGATGCTCGACGGATAGCTGTGGCTTCAAAGCTTTGACCGTCTGGGTAAGGTGCGCGGCAAACTCGACCAGCCACGATTCGCGCTTGCGCTGGAATGAAACCCACTTGGGGTCCTCCCAATTTATGGTACGGGGAAGATCTCCGCCGACTTCGTCTGCGAATCGCTTTTTGCAGTGCGCGCAGTAGCAGACGCGCGGCCAGAACGTCATATCGAAGCGGATGCCGTCGAACTCGTATTGATTGCACACCTCCGTCGCAAGCGCGGCGATGTAGTCCTTGTACGGCGAGTTAGGACATACGATCCCGTATCGGCTGCCGTCCGCGGCGCCGGCGCCATCCGCGCGGCGGATTTTCCAGTCGTCATGGTTACGGTACGCCCAGGTATCGTGAATGAGGCTCATGTAGAGCACAACGGCAATGCCGTTCTTGCGCAACCCATTCACCGTGCGTTCGAGGTGATCCTTCCCGTCGTAAGCCGCGTGCGTTTTTCCAATCTTCGTCGGGAAGTAACAAAGACCGACATGCGAATGCGCGTAGAGCACGGCGGAATTCACTTCGGCCATACGCAAGCGCTCAACGTAAGCCGCGGGATCGAACTTCGCGAGGAACTCGGGATTCCAATCCGCAATGTGCATATCGATTACATTACGCCGAAAGGCCTTGGTGTACCACGGCGTGGGCGCAACTTCTGGTGCCTGCGCCGCAACCTCGGGAAGCATCGCGATTCCGCCTGCGATCGCCGCCGATGCCAAAAACTCGCGACGCGAAATGTCTACCTTCACGGCTGTCTTCCCCCCGACTACGTGCGCACCGTCGCGCAATACTTCCCTGGACATGATTCAGTCAACATACGGCCTAATTGTCGCGCTTGAAGACATCTTCCGCATTCAGCGCGGCCTTACCGCGAATTTTTCGAAAGAAATTGGTGAGTAAGGACCCGCACTCGTCTGCGCATAGACCCGGCGTGACGACCGGTTGATGATTGAAGCGTTTGTCTTCCAGCAGGTTCATCAAGGTGCCGCAGGTCCCCGCTTTTGGGTCGTATGCGCCAAAATAAACCTCCGCCACACGCGCGAGGATGATCGCCCCGGAACACATCGGACAAGGCTCTAGCGTCACGAAGAGCTTGGTGTTCTCAAGGCGCCAGCTGCCAAGCTTGTTCGCCGCCTGGGTGATCGCCAGCACTTCCGCGTGCGCTGTCGGATCTTGCAGGCGCTCCCGCTGATTGTGCGCCTTCCCTATGATTTCACCGTTGTGGATGATCACGCATCCCACGGGAACCTCACCTTCTTCCTCGGCGCGCATCGCCTCGCGAATTGCGTACTGCATGTATCGGGCGTTGTCGTCTAGCATGCGTGGGATTGTGCGAGCGAGACGGAGACATGTCAAATTCCGAAAGGTCTCCCGGATGGGCGCGTGTCCCCGCAGGCCGTTCCGAACGCGCAATCGTCCTAAACATTCTGGCGATTCGCGGCGATGCGTGCATCTGCACGGATCGGCGTTATCCAGTAACCTTCGCGCTACTGCTTCGCCTCGGTAATCTCATCGCCCAACGCTGAACACTTCGTCCCCGACTCCGCGCTTCGATCCCCTCAGGCCGCCTTCATCCGTCATATTCTCGCCGATACTGTAAACGGCGAACCCTTTGGCTTCGCGAATATAGCGAAGGGGCGCGCCGTCGAAGGGGTCTTGCGGAACACTTTCTAGAAAACGCGGCACGAGCGCATCCAGCGAATCAGGCAGTTTTCCACTGGCAATACGATACCGTTCTACGGCAATTGCCGCCGCCGCAACGCGTATGCGCGCGGTGGTGTGGTCGTGCGTAACGCTGGAACGCAGAATATTCGGGACTAACATTGAGACGAGTGGATTCAGTGTTTTCCCAAGCCTCACTTCAATCTCATTGAATCGCGTCCGGCGTTCCATTTCAGGCAATCTGCTTGCATCCACCGCTTCCGTCATCGAACGCTGCATTCCTGCTTGAAAGTAGGAGCTGGCAATTCGACCAAACGCGGACATGAACGGCGCCTGTCCGCTTTGTGCACCCGAAAAATTGGTGGAGAAGCAACGCTCTCCGACAAGAGCCCTGTACAATAATTCCGGATCCTCGGCGCGCAATACCGCGTCCTGTAAGGCTGTCAGTTCTTCAGACTCGATTGGAGCGCGATTGACCACGTACTCCGCCGACTCGAGCGCGAGTCCCTGAATGGCGACACGAACAAGTTGCGATATCAGGATTGGTTCGTTTTGCAACGTGTCGGCAAGTTTGAGATTACGCATTATCGCTTCGCACGCGCCGCGAGCATCCTCCTGATCCGCTTTGAAAACCGCTTCTGCGGCGTAAAGCCGGGCAAGGCCTCGAATTCCTTCCAAATGCGGCAATCCGGACTGTAAGACCGTCGGGAGGAAAACTGGATAACGCGAACCCGGCATATCGACAGCGCGCGCAAGGAGTTCAAGGGCCTCTTTGTTATCCGCCAAGTGCCCCGCAAGCGCCACTCGGACTTCCGCGCTGAACGGCGCTCCATTCAAATCGGGCTGCAATTTCGTCGCATAGGGTACTAATGCGTCCGATTCTCCAGGCTGAAATGATTCTATCGCCTGCAGCACGAGCAACGCGGCGTTTTGCTCTTCAGGCACCTGCCGATACCACGCATCCAGTTCTTCCATCGTCGTGGGCTCATTGTTCGCACGAATGGCACTCACGGTGCTCCGCAACGAGAACATGCTCCAAGCCAGGGATCCGGCAACCACTGCCAGGAGGATCCCGATCAACCATAGTATCGGGTGCAATCGACGTTTCGTTTTTTCGTGTGACATCAGTCTTCCCGCCTTGCAATCAGCCTACTGGGCCTAAATGTCCAACTCACGAGAAAACGATCAATGGAGATCAGATTTTTTAGGCATGGGCGCGAGCAATCCGCACGCAAATTGCTCGAAGCCGGTGCGCAGAACGTCCAAACCCGACAGAATGTCGCGCGACTCTTGGAATCTTGCTAGTCTTGGCTTTGGACGGCGGTCAAACCGTACCGGGGAGTTCCCATAGTGAGCGAAGGGCCAAGAAAGAAGAGGGTCGGCGCGAAGGCGCGACTTTTGTTATTGCTTCTGCTTGCAATCGCGTCGGGCTGCCTCGCGCGCCCATACGTGGAGAACCTGTTGCATCGCGGGCCAGTGCCGATTGGCATGCCGACGCCTCGCCCCGAGGGAGAAGGATGGATCGATTTGCTGGACGCGGCGAACGCCCCCCATTGGAAGAATATCGGTGACTCGCTGGACATCTTCGAGATCGAAGACGGCATCCTCCACATCCATGGCAGAACGATATATCCTCTGCGATACGCAACATATACGGCGCAGACTTTTGCGGATTTCGATCTACATCTGGAGTACAAAGTGGCGCGCCGCGCGAATAGCGGGGTTTTTCTTCGCGCCACGCCGAACGATCCGGTGAATCGCGGGTTCGAAGTTCAGGTGTTGGACGATTTTGGTAAGCGGCCTTCCAAAAACGGCGCTGGCGCGATCTACGATGTCGTCACGCCCATGTACAACCTGTCCCGCCCAGCGGGCGAATGGAACTCGCTCGACATCACTGCCAAGGGGAAGCAAATCTCCGTCACCTTAAACGGCTGGAAAGTGATCGAATGCGACTTTGCGAAAATGACGGAGCCGATCGGTAAATTCCCAGTCGCGTATACCAACTTGCCCCTCGAAGGCAACCTCGCGTTGCAGGATCACGGCGGCGAAGTCTGGTACCGCAACATTCTAGTTCGTCCTCTCGCTCCCTGAACCTGCGTTTGAACCGTAGTTCCGACGAACGAATTCGACGTGTCCGTCACCGAAGAGCACGTTTCTGCCGAAAGGCACATGCACTTCATCGCTCTTCTCCTGGACAATCGCCACATCTTCGACACTATCCGCGGAAGCGTCGGGAACGATTTCATACACCGTCCAGGCATCAATATCTTCGGCCGGGCCTACTTCCCGCGTATCTGGATGCGAGGGGCAAGTGTAAACCTCCAAGTCCGTGATGTACTCCGGGTGAAGCGCGCCCAAGGACGGTGGCATGGCACCTGGATGCGTATGAGAGTACATCTTGAGCGCAATTCCGAATTGCTTGAGATGCCCCTGGCACTCCGCACGACGCGCGGCTTCCCGTGCGCGCGCAAGCGCTGGCAACATGATCGCCGACAAAATCCCGAACACGAATATCATTCCAATGCTTGCTGTAAGAACTACGATGCCAACCTGCGCATTACTCTTGCCTTGACCCGGCAAGGGAGGCGGCACCCACTGCTGAATCGGCGGAGGACCTGACATGCTCTACCCTTTCGATGGTTAAGGCAGCAAGGAATCTCTTTCATCACTAGACACCGAAAACCACATTGCATCCAAAGTTATGTAATTTTCAATCGCCTGCAGCAACCTGCCTTTAGAAGGCAACATTGCGTTGCAGGCTCACCGCGATGAAGTTCGATTCCGAAACGTTGATGTTCAGTAGGGGCTCATCCCACCTATGATTCTATCGCCAAATATCCGGAACATTGGACGCAATTCCACGTGTCCATCGCAATACAACTCGTTACTTCCAGCAGGATAGTGATTAAGCGATTTCTCTCTCGCCAGCAAGTCGCGCTTGCATCCCTTGATTGGAACGTGTGGGTAAATCACGTAAGAAGACCAAGATGCGATGTCCTCAGCATTGCCGATTTCAACGAACTCGGGATCCGATGGGCACACAAATACGCTCAAATCACTAATGTGTTCGGGATATAAGTCATTGAATGACGCCGGGCCCATGTCCTTGTTCACCACGGAGAAACGCAAGGATGCAAGGCCGATCTCATGAAGGTTCTTACTGCAACTAATTCGAAGTGCCTCCCTTCGAGCGCGCGCCATAGCCGGCAGAACATGAGAAGTCAGAATGCTGCTAACAATGACACCGACTACGAGCAAGCCAGAAATCACAATAAGCACCCGGGCGCCGCTTTTGGGCTTATTCCGAATTGGCGGAGGCCCCGCCGTGGGCACTGCTGGCTGACTCGACATGATTGCCCTTTCGCGCACGTCGCGCTCACTGTCTAGCTTACAGCACAGTAGCACAGAGGATGTTTGCACTCAATAAGAATCTAGGTGTGGGCGTGCGCTTCCGAAGCGAAACCTGCGCTCCCCCAACAAGTCGGACCCAAGCAACCCCGCCAAAATCGCACCCTGCCAGCAGATGAATAGGATCCACTGCACAACAAGTCCGAAGTCTCCTGCATTGCTCCCAACCCCTGAATAAACAGTGATGGGGCTCATAGCAGTGATGAACTGACGCACGGGTAGTTGAAAATGAAACCAGGACGTGATCACATTGGGCAGGAAAAAATAGACAAGCGTTAAAGCATAACCAAGCGCCACCGCCGCGACATCGCTCAGGGGAAGCCTCGCAACTCGCCGGGAAATCGCGAGCAGCACCAGCAGTGTCGCCAATACCGCAGTGAACCCAAGAAGGACCATCAAAAAACCATTCGGGTGTAGATAGGTGACGACGAGAATGGGCGAAGTCGCGATCATGCAACATGCCAATACAATCGCAGGAAGGGCAATGGCGCCGCTTGCCCTCCCCCACACCAACTCGCGACGTGTGATCAGGGTGAGCCGCAGCGAGTCTTCCATATCGGTGTTTCGTTCGCTGGTCCACGTCGGCGTGCTGATACCGGGAATCAGAAAACCCGCCAGTGCAATCTGCGCCATGAAGTACCACGACAGCGCGTCACCAATGCCTTCAACTTGGTTCTTCCCAGCGTTCGAATAGGCGAGCATATACGCAATAGTGGCTATGAATCCGACTATGACAAAAATGACAGCGAAAGAAATACTCGCACGGTCGACCTGTGCCCTCCGTAGCGCATCGTTAAATTCACGGACGAAGACCGGGTTGCGCCCGTCTGGATACTCCTGCCGCCGCGTATTCTGCCATTTATCCCGGGATTCGCTGTAAGCATTAACGGAAATACCTTCACTTTTCTCAATGCGTTCGATATCGCTGTATGTGCCCGCAAAACGAATGGCTTTTGTGTCCGGTCTCACACCCAATGCTGCCCGTTCGAAGTCGTATCCTTCCAAAACGCGCAAAGAACACCACGCGAAAATCACAAAGACGCCGAACTGGCTTGCAATAATACTTAGCGAATCCGCAACGGTTGAACTCCCGATAGCACTGTAGTTGCCGACAATCACTTCGATAACAAATAGTCCTATGATCAAGGCAAACATCTGGACTATGATCGTAATGGCATAAGCTGCCATAACGGCATTGGATGCCTTACGACTGAAGACAGAGGCAAAGACTCCGATCGATGCCGTAGCGGCCACGGTAGCGAGGATTTCGCACAAAAGAACTGGCACGACGTACCACGTTGAAATAGATACCAAATTGGGCAGAAGGAACATGGGCAATACCGCCACAACGGCGATCACGAAAAGTCCGATCACATTTGCGATGGTGCCAAGCAGAATTGAGAGCGGTGTCAGTAAGGTGAGCGCCATCAATTCGTAGGTGTCATTGTCGCGCTCTGATCGAATTGCCAACGCGGCAAATCCAGGAATGACCAACAGGCACACACCTTGAAACATCCAGTACATGGCTTCCGTAAAGTAGGTGACGAAATCCACAGCGCCTTCAAGGGAAATTCGGTCCGAAGGCCAAGAAGCCGCAAAATGCCATGTTAGATATGCCGCAAATGCAGCAATCGCGACAAAAACCCGCACGCGCCGCAAGTATCGCAACAAGTCGCGACGAATCAGTGCGGACATCGGCAGCAACGCCGTCCGTATCCCACCGCGCGGCATCTGCCTACAGCCGCATTGTTATTTTGCGTCCCGGCCAAGCCACGACTTCAGTGTCTTTGACACCAGTTCCGGAGCGTCGTGGTGCACCCAATGGTTAGCTTGAGGCACTGTCACCAAAGTCAGGTCGCCGTCCAGCCAGTCCCAGGTCCCGTTCAGCGCGTCCGATCCCAGTGCGGTGTCCTTCAACCCGTGAAACATAAGCACGGGCACGCCAATCCGAATCAGGGGACCGGTGTCTTCCTTATACGGCTCGCGCGGGTAATTGACCTTGTAGTATGCGAGCATCGCCGCGAAATCGGACTGTTTGAACGCCTCGACGTAACGCGCCATCACGGCTTCATCGCCTTTGCCTACGAACGCCGCGAGACCCTCCGCGCTGAGAGTGGCCTCGGCGCCTTCTTGCTGAAACCCGCGCGCGTAGGCACTGTTTTTTTGCTGCTCGGGATTGTTCGCCATTTCGCGCATGAACCCGCGCGGGTGCGGGAGGTTGCAGATCACCAGACGCTCGACCATCTGCGGCATGTGCATCGCAAACTGCCAGGCAATCGCCCCGCCCCAGTCGTGACCAACAACAGTAGCCTTATCCGCGCCGTTTGCCTTGATGACCGCAGCCACGTCGCCGAGCAGATTCGGCATGGCATAGTTCTCGATGCCCGCCGGTTTGTCGCTCAGGTTGTACCCGCGGAGATCCATCGCCACACAGGTATAGGAATCGGAAAGTGCGGACATCTGGTGTCGCCACGAATACCAAAAATCGGGAAAACCATGAATCATAACGACAAGCGGACCGCTGCCGACCGTCGCGTAATGAATCTTAACGCCGTTATTTTCGGCGTAGCCGTGCTTTACCTGCGCAAACAAATCCTCTTCCGCTGCTGCCGTGTGGGTCGCCGCAGCAAAAACTGCAAGAACTGCCAATCCAAAACGCATAAGTGCCTCCCTGTCGAGTAATCGCTTTCCAAGAGCCGCAATCATACCGCTTCGCTCCTTCCCGAAAAAGGGGGTATTTCTTGACCACCCCCCGCGCGGACGGATAGAATCTCTCTAAATCACGGGGCGCATATTGCCGCTTTCACGGTGGCAATTCCCTGCGCTTCGGCGCTCGGGGGCGCAATACATGATCAAAGACCCACGCACGTAGCCACAAGGAGAGCGGATGTCTGATCTACGGGAGAGCGGCCTGAGCACGTATCTCGCCGAAATCTCGCGCATTCCGCTGCTTTCGTCCGCGGAGGAAATTCGGCTTGCGCAACTTGCCCAGAAAGACGACGGCGAGGCCCGCCGCAAACTCATCGTTTCCAATTTGCGGCTTGTTGTTAGTATTGCCAAGAAATACTTGTATTTCGGACTGCCGCTGCAGGACCTGATCGAGGAAGGCAACATCGGCCTGATGAAGGCGGTGGACCGATTCGACTGGACCCGCGGCTGCAAGTTTTCAACTTACGCGACTTGGTGGATACGACAAGCCATCACCCGGGCACTTTCCAACTATGGCCGCACCGTGCGCATCCCCGTCTACGTGACCGACAACGTGTCGCGCTACAAGAAAACTTCCGAAGAGTTCTACATCAAGCATGGCCGCCGCCCCGATCCGGACGAGGTCGCCGAGGCGATGGGCATCAAAAAAGCGGAAGCCTTGCGCCTGCAATCCTTCGTCGAGGAAGTTTCACCGCTCGACAATCCTGAGTTCATGAACGACGATGAGGGACGCGGCATACCCGAGAGCATTGAGCCGCGCCGCCTGGATGACGCCATCGTACAGTTCGAGTTGGATCAACAGCTCGAAGAAATCATGAAACAATTGAACCCGCGCGAGCAGAACATTGTGAAGTATCGCTATGGCCTTACCGATGGTCATGCCCACACGCTCGAACAGACGGGCCGCTATTTCAATCTGACGCGCGAACGCATTCGCCAGATTGAGAACGATGTGATGAAACGGCTGCGAAAATTTGTCGGGGATCGGGGCGACGACTTTAGCCCGTGATTCGGTAACCCCGCACGACTTCTTTCCAAGGAGCTTTCAGTATCATGGATCTTGCACCGCTTATTCGCAATGTACCGGATTTCCCGATCCCGGGGATTCAGTTCAAAGACATAACAACGCTGCTGCTTCACCCCGAGGCCTATCGATTTATCGTCGATAGTTGGAAGAAACGCTACGAGTCGATGGGCATTACGGCTATAGTCGGCGCGGACGCACGCGGCTTCATATTCGGCGGCGCGCTTGCTTACGCGATGGGCCTTCCGCTGGTGCTGGCTCGAAAGCAGGGGAAACTGCCCGCGGATACCCTATCGGAAGAGTACCAGTTGGAGTATGGCACGGCGACACTGGAGATTCATCGCGATGCGCTGAAAAGCGGCGACCGCGTTGTGCTGATCGATGACTTGCTCGCCACGGGCGGCACCATGAAAGCGGTAGCCTCACTCGTCGAGCGGCTGGGCGCGAAGATCGAAGAGATCGCGTTTGTCGTGGAGCTGCCGCCCTTGAAGGGACGCTCGAAGCTCGCCCCGCATCCCGTTCATTCACTTGTCGAATTCATGGTGGAGTAATTTGTTCATGAGCACATTGACCGAGAAAAACATGGAAATTATCCGTGACACCGAGCGGGGCCGTTTCAAGCACGCGTTGTTCGATTTTGACGGCACAGTGAGTTTGCTTCGCGAAGGATGGCAGCACGTCATGGCTCCGCTGATGGCGGAGATGATCTGCGGCGACACTGCACCGACACCGGAAATTGAGAAAGCAGTTGCCGATTACATCGACGAATCCACCGGCATCAACACCATACTTCAAATGGAACATCTCGTAAAGATGGTGAAGGAC
>CALEZK010000285.1 GCA_937928585.1 uncultured bacterium
GAATACCCCCGAAACGCGTTCATGCCCCATTCCCAATACAATTTCGGAACCGCGTCGCGAGGGACGAGCGGGTCGATGCTAAACCGATCCATGAGCGCGTAATTCGTGCTGGTGAGCTTCGCAACGCCCTCCTGTTCATCCGGCCGGGCCGGCCCGAACTCGAAGCCTTCAAGCGGCGTGAAACACGCGCCGACTTTCGGCGCGTCCGCGAGATAGTCGAGATGAATCGAAAGCATCTCGAATCCCGTGTGGCCCATCGCGGCGATAACCCCTAGATTCGCGGGGGAAGTCTTGTGCACGGCGAGCGTGTGGCCCGCGTCGCGCCATTGATTGCAGATGGTGTCGATGAATCGCTGCACGCTGAGTAGATCGCAATCCTTCGAAAAAAGGAGGTGCTCGATCGACATGCACGATATCCCCAGGATCTCCGTGTCCCAAGAAAGGAAGCGCGTAATCATCAAACAGGGGATCGACGGCGCAAAGTATGTTGAGCAGTTCGCATTCTTATGAAGCGTCGCTATCTCGTCGATGTGATAATCCGCCCAGCGCGACAGTTCCATGCCCGGAACATTGCGCAGCGGAAGGCTGTTACGCTCGACAATCCACGCCCGAAGCATCGGCTCGGGCACGGCATCCGTCAGCGGCGTTTCGCGCGAGATCGTCTCAAACGTCATGCCAGCATCACTCAATGACATCCTTCACGACGTAATAGGGGCGGTTCTGCACCTCGATGTAGATGCGGCTAATGTATTCGCACATCAATCCCGTTGCAATCAGTTGCACGCCCGAGAGAATGAAGAACAGGGCAACCACTGTTCCCAACTGGCGATCGTCACCCTGAAACACGCGCACATAGGTAACGCGCAGCGCCATCAAGAATCCAAACCCAGCGAAAAGCCATCCCAACGCGCCAAGCATCTGCAACGGCGCAGCGGTAACGCTCGTAACGAGATCGAACGCCGTGCGAAACAGTTTCCGTATTCCATACTTGCTCGTACCCGCGGATCGTTCAACGTGCGCGACGGGCACTTCCGCGGTGGAAACCCCAAGCCACGCAACGTCCACCGACAAATACCGCGAATGATGCGTGAAGCGCAGCAACATGTCGATAACGTTCCGGCGAAACGCCTTCAATGCGCAACCCGCGTCGTTAAACTGCGCTTTCGTCGTTTTCTTAATCAGATAATTCAAGAATCGCGAAGGCAGCGTCCGCGCCACGGAGTCATGCCGCCCTTGCCGCCACCCGTTGACGAAGTCATACCCCTCGTCCAGTTTCTCGATGAGTTTGACCAGTTCCTCCGGCGGATTCTGAAGGTCGGCATCGAGCATGACGATGATCTCGCCGCGCACATGCGCAAACCCCGCGTAGAGCGCGGGGCCCTGCCCAAAATTGCGCGCAAGCCGGACGATGCGCAAGCGCGAATCTTCCTCCCGGAGTTGTTTGAGCAGCGCAACGCTGCCGTCCGAACTGCCGTCGTCCACAACAACAATCTCAAACGGGCGATTCAACCCATCCAGCGCTGCCGTAATGCGCCGAATCAACTCCCGGATATTCGGCTCCTCGTTAAACACGGGAACGACAACGGAAATCTCCGGCGTGGGGGACGCGGCTGTTTTCTCGGAGGACATAGTGCGCGCACGATACTATGCGGCCCAATGCGGGATCAAAAGGTCAACAGGCTTTGCAATCCCCACACCAACACTCTCTCCGCCTCACGCACGCCCTGGTGCTCGCGCCCTATCGTGGAGCTGGTTCCGCGTTGTGTGTTTCTATTTTTCTTGCACGGGTTGTTGCAGTGTGTTTTGCAGGATTCGCGAAACGAAGGGTGTTTTCGGCGTGGGGAGGATGTGGAAAAAATGGTTTTTGGTGTGTAAGTCCAAGCGATTGGTTGATGGCGGGTGAGAGAAACCCGAAAAAGTTGATTGGGTGGTGTCGATTTGGGGAGCCAAAATGAGGCTTTTTGTTGCGCAAAATGCAGGTTTTGGCGCGGTTTTGATGCGAAATGGTGGTTATTGTGATGGTTCCTCAACCCTTTCAGGGTTGAAAGAATTGGTGGATTGTTTCCCAGGATAGACCCGTCTTCGCCGAAGCGGCTCGTCGGGTCAATCCTGGGCTGTGCGCTGGAATCCCGTTGGGATTCTGGGATTGGCGGTTGGTTTTGATTGAGGGTGATCATGGGTTGCGGGAACGGTTGTGGGTTAAGACGGCTCGCGAGGACCATCCTTCGCCGGTAGACTTCGGATGGCAGGCGGCTCGCCCTACCCGGTAGGCGTTCGGTGGTTGTGTGGTTCTACTTTTTATGCACGGGTTGTTGCGGTGTGTTTTGGGGCGGTGAGGATGTAGATCCTTCTGTTGGTTCGGAGTTGGTTGGTGAACCATGGCGTCGAGATTGCGCGTTTACGGCTCGCGGGGACGCTCACCCTCCCAGGTAGGCGTTCGGTGGTTGTGTGGCTCTACTTTTTATGCACGGGTTGTTGCAGTGTGATGGTGCGGCGATTGGTGGCGGGTAGTAGATTCCTCCGCGGTAGCGTTCGGAATGACTGGGAGAGGGAGACCGATTGCGCGATAACGACCGGCCGGAAACGGCAAGCAATGCCATGGAACCTCCCTCAGGAAGTGCAACGCGAGGGCTAAGCGATCAGGAGGAACATTATGGCAACGCCCAGACGAAGAAAACTGACTCTCGCGGATATCAAGGCCTGGCTCGAAGAGGACGCCGCGTTCCAATTATTGAATCCTGCGGAACGAAAACAGGTCCGCTTCTTTGTCGAACGCGCCGCGCCGCCAATCCTGCGGTGCGGCGAACGCGCAATCTTACTTCTGCCAAAACTGCGCGACGCATGGGTTTCGGACTATGTCGCAACGCGATACGAAGACGCGATACTCAAAGTCGCCAACAAGGACAACCTGGAAACCTACATCAAGGCAAGCAACCATGCCCGCAAGTCGACGCTTGATCACAACCACATTGCGTTCAAAGAACCGCGCAAACGCCCGGTGAAATTAACCGACCCGATCGCTGCGTTGATGCGGCAGGGCAGAGGCGCCGCGGAGGAAGCCATCGCCGAAACGCGCATCCACCGTTCGGACTACAAATCGGATGAGATCAAAACGGAAGATGACGCACATGACCCCGTCTACCCCGACATGATTGACGAGGCATAATCGTGGTTTCGCATTGGCACAATAGCGAGATCGAGCGCGCGCTGGCCCGTCGCGGGCTCTCTCCTGCAAAAATGAAGGTGTGGCGTTGGCTGCATAGCCGTGAACGCTTCGCCATGGAAAGTTTTCTCGATTGCCGCGGTGAACCCTGGAAAGTGCGGGAGTACCAGCGCGCCTCGCTTGAGTCGTTCGAAGACCGCAAAGTTCACTGCGACGGACGCGATGTCGGCAAAACGACCGAGATCGAGATTGTGACCGCGTGGATTATGAAGCTCCAACCCAATACCCAGGTGTTAATTGCCACGCAATGCGACAATCATCTCTTTCCATTGATGAACCGCCTCATGCGGCGGTTCGAGAACGATCCAAGCTTCGCCAATCACATCGTAGAGGCACGCCGCACACCGTCGTGGTACCTGCGCTTTGCGAACGGTGCGATGCTGTGGGGGCGCATCGCAGGCCCGCACGGCATGAACTTTCAGGGACTCCACGTCGATTGGCAAATCGTCGATGAAGCGCAGGAAATGACTGAATCCTCCTGGGGCGAGCTCTATCAAGCCCTGAACGCGGGCGGAAAACGATGGGTGTACGGCGTGCCGAACGGACTCCGCAACACCTTCTACCGCATGACGCAAATGCCCAACGTTGAGCAGTACCGCTGGCCCTCCACGATGAATCCCGATTTCGACATGGCGAAGGACACCGAACTTGCGACGTTATACGGTGGACGCAACTCTCCTGGCTATATCCACAGGGTCCTCGGCGAACACGGTTCACCCGCGCACGGCGTTTTCGATCTCGACGACTATCTCGCGTGCGTCGACGAGTCCGTGGAATTCAACGACCTATCGCTCAAAGGAGCCGACTCCTTCGACGCGCCATCCGCGCCCGCCGGCACCTACTACCTCGGGTGCGACCTCGGCTACGCGCGCGATCCCTCCGAGTTTGTCGTGTACAGAGCGGACCCGCCTCACCTGATCAATGTGTTGCGCGTGCACCTCGAAGGCGTCAGCTACGCGCGCCAACAGGACGTGATCGTTGAACTCGATCGCGCCTATAACTTTGCGCGCATCGGCATCGACGCAGGCAACAGCGGCCGCGCCGTCGCCCACAACCTCATGGCGCGCGGCAACGAATGGTGCAGAAAAATCGCGTGCATCGAGTTCGGCGGCATGATCGACCTCGGTCCCCTGCCCGACGGCAGACCCGACCGACGTCCCGCGAAAGCATTCATGACCGAGCTACTCCAACGCGAAATGCGCGAACGCACCATCGTGTTCCCGCGCCTGCCCGACCGCGAATCGCAATACGCCTCGCACACCTACTCCATCGGCACGTCGAGTCAAGTCATTTTCGACAAAGGCAACGACCACATCGTCGACGCCGACCGCTGCGCGCTGTACGCCCGCCATGTGGATACACAGATATACGAAAGACCGCCAAACCTCGGCGTCCCAGTCCACATGTTCTGATGTATCGCCTGACAAAAAACGCAGGCCCGGCAAAATGCCGGGCCTGCGAAAAATAAAATGTGCGTCTAGCGCGCGTCTGGGCGCAATGCGGGAGCCACGCGAATGTCCGTGGTGTGATACCGGCTGATGCCCACCAGAATATCCGGTGCGCCCGAATACGCCGGGGCCGAAGTCTTGCTGGAACCCAACATCGCCACAGCGCCAAGCACTACCAACGCGCCCATCAACGCGCTCATCGCCAACGCCGCAACTGGTTTCGCTTCTTGAAGTATCGTCGTCATAAGTCCTATCCCTACCGGCCAAAATATGGCTTTTCCCAATGGAATAATACCACACTCGACCTGAAAGTTCCCGGCAGGCCAACCCGCCGTCAACAATTATAGACGAAATCGACCCAAAATCTATTCATTCCAACCATTTTCACCAGCGCCAGTCCCCGCAGATCGCGATCCTCACACTACTTCCCTGATTACCACTGCTTTTCGCGCCAAAGGCGCATCGCAACCCTAGCCAGGGGGTGTTGCCCCTGGAAAACTCGTAATCTTCATCGTCGTGGTAATCGCTTCTCTCCCGAACATCCGCATTGCAATGCGTTCGCCCGCCCGATAGTCTAAGCGGTTGGAGGATTCAGCATGTTTCGATGGTCGTTCTGGCGGAAGGTATTGATAGGTCTTGCGGTTGTTCTGGCGCTTTGCGTTGCATTTCTCGCGTATCGAATGAAAGGGCCGGATCGCAGTTACCGCGTCAGCCTCGACCTGCCGGCAGCCGGCGCGCCGGCGCCGGGCGTGCTTGAAGTCGGCGTCGCCATGCGCGACATCACGCCGGACCTCTCCACCTACGACACCTGGGTAGATGCCAACGAAGACGGCCGCTACCGCGAAAGCGACGGCGATTCGTGGCAGGACACCAACGGTAACGGCAAGCGCGACCTCGTCTGGATTGCCGGGTTCAACGACAACCGTCCCGCGAAGGGCGTGCACGACCCCCTCTGGGCGCGCGCCATCGCGTTTCGCAACAATGGCGTGACGGTGGTCATGGTGACTATCGACAGCATCGGCATCCTGCATGAGAAATTCATCACCGTGCGCAAATCCATTGATCCCGCGCTGAAGATCGATCACATCATGTTCTCCTCCACCCACAATCACGAAGCCCCCGACACCATGGGCATTTGGAGCAACATCGACGGCGTCGGCGCAATTCTCTGGAAAGCAAACTTCGACTTCGGCTACATGGCAAAGGTCCAACAGGCCTGCAAGGAAGCCGCGGAACAGGCCGTGCGCGAGCTGCAACCCGCCGACATGATCGTCGCGCAGGACACGATCGAACCCGAAGGCTTCGTTGACGACAGCCGCATCCCCCACGTATACGATTTGACGATTGCGTCGGCGCGGTTCGTCAAACATGGCACCGACGAAACCATCGCCACAATGGTCTCCTGGGGTAATCACGTGGAGACGCTCGCCAGCGGCAATTCGCTGCTCACCAGCGATTTCGTTCACTACCTCCGCGAAGGCATGGAGAAAGGCGTCGGCGATCCCAACGGCGCCGAGGGCTTCGGCGGCATGTGCCTCTACTTCCAGGGCAACGTCGGCGGGCTCATGACGCAACTCCACACCACCGTCCCGCATCGCGACGGCCAACAAAAATTTGAACATGCCTCTTACGAAAAAGCGCAGGCGCTCGGCGAAAACGTTGCCATCGTCGCCCTGAATTCGTTGCGCGGCGAAGCGATAACGAAATCCGAAAACGCAAAAGTGGCGGTTGCGGCGCAAACGATTTTCGTGCCGATGAGCGGCATGTATGGCTACGCCGTCGCGCTCGGCCTGATTCACCCCGGCTGGTACTGGGGCAAAGCGCGCACGGAAGTAAACGCGTTTCGCATCGGCGACCTCGAAATCCTCACCATTCCCGGCGAACTGTACGTTGAGATTGCGGAGGGCGGCGTCGAATCTCCCGCAGGCGCGGACTTCCCCGGCACCCCAATCGAAGTCCCGCCCTTGCGGAAGGAAATGCGCGGCAAAGTAAACATGATGATCGGCCTCGCCAACGATGAGATCGGCTACATCATTCCGAAAACACAGTGGGACGTGGAACCGCCCTTCGCCTATGGACGCGAAAAACCGCAGTACGGCGAAGAAAACTCCGGCGGCCATGAAGTCGGCCCGGTAATTCACCGTGAGTCGCTCGCAATCTTGAAGCGTTTACACGATCTGAAGTGACGCGCGCATCGTGACACGATTATTGGAGGGCCAGAAAATGCTCAGATATACCGCGTTGTTGTTGCTGCTGTGCGCAATGCCCGCACGCGCGGCGGACCCCATCGTGATCGCGCATCGCGGCGCGAGCGGATACGTCCCGGAGCACACGCTTGAAGCCTATGCCGCCGCGCACGCGATGGGCGCGGACTATATCGAGCCGGACGTCGTGCTCACGAAGGACGCCGTCTTTATCTGTCTCCACGACATCCATCTCGAATCCACCACCGATGTGGAAGAACAGTTCCCGGATCGCAAACGCGAAGACGGCAAATGGTACGCGGCCGATTTCACTCTCGCCGAAATCAAACAACTGCGCGTGCACGAGCGGCTGTCCAATCGATTCCCGCAAGGAAAATCGCAATTCGAAGTCCCCACCCTCGCCGAAATGATCGAACTCGTGCAGGGGTTGAACGCAACCACCGGTCGCATCGCCGGAATCTACCCGGAATTGAAACAACCTTCCTTCCACACGGCCAACGGCCTGCCGATGGAGGAAAAGTTTCTCGCGTTGCTCGCGCAATACGGTTACACCGGGAAAGACGCAAAGATATTCGTCCAATGCTTCGAACCGGAACCCCTGAAGCGCATGCGCCTCGAACTCAAATCGGAACTGCCGCAGGTGCAGCTGCTCGGATCGGACAAGGAATTCGAAATGTTGCTCTCCAGCGATGGGATCGCCGCGATGGCGACCTACGCCAACGGAATCGGCCCCGCGAAAGCGAGCATCGAGAAGACTCCCGACATCGTCAAGTGGGCGCACAAGAACAATCTTGTCGTGCATCCCTACACGTTGCGCGCGGATGTCGTGCCTTCCAAATACAAAACATTCGACTCCGAACTCGCACAGTTCTATGATACCTACCGTGTGGATGGTGTTTTTACCGATCACCCGGACAAAGCCGTCGCGTTCGTGAAGCGCTAGTCCGGATTCGACAAGCGGAAGACGTTCTCAGGGGGAAGCAGTATGGCAATGGCGTCGCGGTTTTGGACGACCATGTATAGCAAGTGGCGCACGGCAGGCAAGGCGCGCAAACCGGGCTACACCATCCTCATGATGGTCCCCGGCGATCTCGCGGTGTTCCTGGATCTCGCATTGGATGTATGTGGCGCGCAAGACCTCACGCATTGCGCGGAGATTCTCGTCATCCCGGATCGCCCCACGCCGGAATTCCGAAAACGCTTCGCCGCCTGCGCGGAGGAGCGCCCCAATCTTCCCCTGCGTTTTGTAATGCTTCCCTTGCTCGATCGCATGGTCACGAAAAAAATGAATCACCCCCACCACAATTACTTCCTGCAGGTGAAGAACGGCATTGAATTCGCCAATACCTCGCATGTGCTCCTGCACGACGCTGATCTCTTCATCGTAGAACCCAATTTCCTCAAAGCGCATTACGAGGCATGCGTCGAGCGCAACCTGGTCTGTATGGGATTAAGCCCCGTATGGGACCAGTGGTATCGCGACAACAACTACGCGCACGTTACCGCGACGTGGGAGCTGCTCATCGATGTTGCATGGGCGCAACAGTTCCCGCCCTTTGAACACCACGGCCATCGCGGCGTCATCAACGGCGTCGCGCACGATTTCGACGCAACGCTCCTGCCGCAGTGCAAGACCGCCCCGGAACGCATCGGCCGCCACGACAAGGATTGGGGCTTCGTGCACTTCAACTACGTCATCAGCACTTACCGATGGTTTCAACGCGAAAAGCGCCGCTTCGAAGACACGAATTTTCGGGTCCTGCTCGTGCGCCTGTTAATCGACGCCTGCGACCGTTCGGGCTGGGTTTACGACGCACCGCCCGTGGCTGAACTGGCCAAAGGACTGCGCGATCCGTCTCGCCGGGTGACGTTCACCAAACAGGAAACGCGCAAGAATTATCCCGAGTTCCGAACAAAACTCGCCGAACTCATCGAACGCGGACGCCTTTCGGAACCGCAATGCGAAAGCATCCGCCGTGGCATAGTGCCCTTCGACAAGGCATTCGACTGGCGCCCCTGAACCAAGGGGACGGTCACGCGCACTTCGGCCTGGGGGAGAGCCGCCAGCGACGCGCTGGTGACAGTTCCCGTTGGCGCGCTTGAAGTAAGGGGATGGGCACGAGCGCTTCGGACGAGGGGACAGCCACCAGCGAAGCGCTGGTGACAGTCCCCGCAACCCAGTCCCCGCAACTACCTCAACTCATACCTTCCGCTCACGCCTGATGAGCAGATACACGCAACACGGCACCACCACCAGATCGATCAACACATGAAACACGCTGAATGGATTTCGGTGCATATGCAGAAAACGAATCACGCCCAGCGTACCGCCGATGGACGGCAGAATCGCCGTCAACCATAACGCCGCCCGACCTTCCCGCAACAACATGAGCCCAAGCACAAAATAAATACCGCCGAAGATCGACGCGCCCCAGGCTGAATGCTCGCCGGGATAGAAAAACAGTTGCGCGACGTGCGTCACCCCCGATATCAGCATCAGGACCGCGGACACACGCCGCGCAACCGGTTGTTTCATTTCGGCGCTCACGCCGTCGGTTCCGGCTCCTGCGGCCAACGCGATTTGCGGTTGGGCCGCGGGTGCTTGTTGACGTGCTTCTCTTTCTCGTTGTCCCAGAAAAGAATCTTGTCCTGACGCCACGATTCACAGCCCATCTTCGTGGCCGCCATCGCGCGATACGCTGTCTCCGCGTTGCAGTGCGTCTCGCCGCGCGTACGGCAGGCGTTCAGGAAGTTCGTCATGTGGTCTTCGCGCGCTTCGTTCTTCACGATGATCTCTTCCGCGCCATATTCTTTCTTGAACCACTCTTT
>CALEZK010000286.1 GCA_937928585.1 uncultured bacterium
GTCCACTTCCTTGGGCCGCTCGCCGGAAAAGTCCTCCGCGTAAGCCCACCCCTGACCATCACCCAAACCGATCTCGACCAAGCCTTCACCAGCATCGAAAAGGCCTGGTCCCGCATCTAAACTGCGCGCAAAAGAAATCCTCGTTCCGAAGATTTACCCTTTCTCCTTCCCAGGCTCGCGCCTGGGAACGCGCTCTTTTTCCTCTTTTCCTTGTTCACAAGTTGCACTTGGGAACACACTGGATCGCAAAGTTGTACTTTGCGGCACATTGCGCTACCTTGCGCACGGCAACGCAAAGCGCAGCTTTGCTTGGTCGCGCGGTGTCCGCACTTGTGAACTTGCGCGGAGGTAAATCCGATGTCTGGACGTTTCTCTATTGCAGTTGCGGTACTTTCAGCGTTGGCAATTAACGCAGAAGCCTTGAATATCGCGCTGCAACCATCCGCATCCTCCATCTATCCAGAGTCGCCGCTTGCCCTCACGCTCTCGATGCGGCTAGACGAATCGGAACAGGGCGCCGTTAACGCCGTGCTCGTAGACAACGAATGCATCGAAATGCGCGTGTTCGCGTCAACCGGTGAAGCCGTCTCTGATTCACCATCCGACAACGCCAGATGCCGTTTCAATCCTCGACCGATGTGGATGGCGCGCTTCGTCAGCGACCCCACCGCTGTGCGCGAACGACAGTTGGTTTTCAACGAATGGTGTACGACGGACCTCGTGCCAGGTGCGTACAAGGTGGTTTGCGAATTGTCCTCGGTCGATCTTTTCGTTGTCGGCGAGAAGACCGCTCAACAGCGGAAATTCTCGCCACCCATGCGTTTCGAATTCGCCTTGGAAGTTCGGGAACGCAACGACGACAAGGTAAAAGCGGAATATGAATCGCTGCTGACAATTGCACAAACGCAATCCGCATCCGGCGATCAATCCGAAATGCGCGCACATGCGCTGGACGCGATCATCAATTCAAATGTACCTTTGGCGATTCCGTACCAAATTATGCTGCTCAACGGCGACGCGCCTTACGGGCAAGGAGCGCTGATCGCCTGTCATCTCCATGACATCGCGTCAAACCTGATCAACAACAGTTCGCCCGAAATTGCCGCCGACCTGATCGACGCGCTTCAGCATTTGGAATCGAACCGCAGCGGGATTAAGGTGGCAACCTTCACTTCCTGCCACGATACCATCCTTTACATACTCCACGAAATACACGCGACCGGAAGCGCGGACGTGGTTCGCCTTACGCAGGATGTAGTTGATCAACACACAAAAACAAGTTTGCCATTCGCCAGCCCGGATTAATGCACCATCGGGAAGCTCCGAATTCGGCGCGTAGTTCTCAGTTAGGGCACGTTGGGCCTTGCGAACGACTCAATCGAAGAGTGGTTTGGGTAAACTACTGGTGCTTTACAATTTGTTCCACTAAAATCGACGATTATGAAACCGAAAAAATCCACGCTTAAGAGAATGGACAACGTTCTCATCGTTGTCGACGACCTCGAGGCTGCCAAGGCATTCTTTACTGAACTCGGCATGGAACTGGAAGGCGAGGCCAACGTCGAAGGTCCCATCGTGGATCGTCTCATTGACTTGGAAAACGTCAGCGCCACCATTGCAATGATGCGCACACCCGACGGCCACGGACGCATCGAACTGGACAAATTTCACACGCCGAAAGCAGTCAGAACCGGGCACGAGAACGCCCCGGTGAACGAACTCGGAATTCGCCGCATCATGTTCGCCGTCGACGACATCGACGAAGTCGTCGCGCGCCTGCTCGCCCACGGCGCAACGCTCATCGGCGAAGTGGTGCAATACGGAGACACCTATCGACTCGCGTACATCCGCGGCCCCGAGGGCATTATCGTCGGCCTCGCCGAGCAGCTGAACAACAAATCGTAACGGAGGTCTCGGAATCTCCAACGAAATCCGCAAGCCCTCAAAGCCAACAGTGCAGGCACGGCAATGTTACCCGCGTGCCGAGACTAAACTGTTACCCATGTCCTGAGACTGTACCCCCTGACAAGAATCATTCCGCAATTCCGGAGGGTGGGTTTTTCAACCCGCCAACACGCCCGCAAACCACCCGAAAAACTGCAAACCCCAACCGCTAGTGCGACAAAAAACGCGCCCGGCGCGGGGCGCCGCTTTCACTGATCCAAACGCCTATCCTTTCCTTCGCTGCCTGCTGTTTGCTAGGCTACCCGCTTGCCGTCCTAATTTTTCGCGAAAGGGAATTCCATGACCAAGACCTACACCATCGCCATGCTTGAAGGCGATTGCATCGGACCGGAGATCACGCGTGAGGCCGTGAAGGTGTTGCGCGCGATTGAGGCTCAGTCCGGCGTCACTTTTGATCTTCGGTTTGCGCCGTTCGGTGGCCAGGCCTATTTCGACACCGGCAAGGCCTTTCCCGACGAAACGAAGGCGGTTTGCGACGCGGCGGACGCCATCCTCAAGGGGCCCATCGGGCTGAGCCATGAGGACTCCCTGAAGATTCCGGTCGACGAACAGCCCGAGCGTGGCGCCTTGTTGCCCCTGCGCCGGAGATACAACACCTTCGCCAATTTCCGGCCCGTCTATTTGCCCGCCGAGCTCGCGCATTTCTCGCCGCTCAAGGCACGCGTGGTCGAAGGCGGCATCGACATGATGATGATCCGCGAGTTGGTCGGCGGCCTTTACTTTGGCCGTAAGGAAGAGGGAATCGACCCGAACGGCAAGCGCTACGTGAGAGAAGTGCTCGAATACGACGAAGACCAGATCAGCCAGATCCTGCACGTCGCATTCAAAGAATCACAGCGCCGCAAGAAGGTCCTCCACAATATCCACAAAAGCAACGTGCTTAAATCCAGCGTGCTGTGGAACACCGTACTCGACGAAGTATCCACGTCCTATCCAGACGTCACGGTCAAGCACGTAATCGTCGACGCTGCCGCCACCGCCCTCGTGCTCAACCCGCGCCAGTTCGATGTCATGGTCATGGAAAACATGTTCGGCGACATCCTCAGCGATCTCGCCGGCGGCCTGCTCGGCTCGCTCGGGCTCATGCCCTCCGCCTGCATCGGCCCGGACAAAGGCTACTACGAACCGTCCCACGGTTCCGCGCCGGACATCGCCGGCAAGGGCATCGCCAATCCCTACTCGATGATCGGCTCCGTCGCGTTGATGCTCGAAAAAAGCTTCGGCATGGAGGCAGAGGCCAAGCGCATCATGGACGCGATGCGCTCGGTGTTCGGCGCCGGCTACACGACCGCCGACCTGAAAGACCCCGAAGGCAAAGCCACCCTGATTGGTACCGCCGAGTTCGGCGACAAAGTCGTGGCAGCCCTTACCGCGAAGTGATTCAATTAAAACGATTAAAGTGCGCTCTATTTAGTCCTTGACGGACTTTGAACCACAGGATATAGTATCGCCACTGGCCCCGCAGCAGCGGTCATTTCTCGGGGCCAAATTCTAACGCAGTTACGTAGTCTTTCCCGGATTGGGCCTGTGCACTTGGGCTGGGTCCGTTCCAGGGATCGGGGTGTGGGACTATGGCATCGTTGGCATCGGTAAGGGCCTTGCCGATCCTTGTTGGGGCATTGGACGAGGATCGTGCGCCGGAACTTGTGATCGGTCGCACCGATCTTGTGGCCCGACTTTGGGCGGCCGCGCGCGAAAAGAATGTTCGCATCACCGGCGCGCGCCACATGGGCAAGACGTGGGCGCTGAAGCTCGCCGCATCGCAACATCCGGACTGGGCCTCGCCCATTCTCGTTGAAGCAGGCGCCTGCCAATCGATCCCCGAACTCACGTACCGCATCGCCACCGCATTCGGCCGCATCGGCATCGTGCCGCGCGATTGGGCGGGTCGCGTCGCGCAATGGCACGCGAAACTGTTGAACCCCGATGCAGACGGCAAACCCGCGACGCCGTGGCTCATGGTATTGAACGGCACGCTGCAACATGCCTCCTCGCACCTCGGCGCAACCACCCCGACGATCATCCTCGACGGTTTCGGCGAACTGGTTGATCGCCTCTGCCAATCCGGCGCGCATGACGGCGCGCGAAAACTGGTCGACGCCGTTTCATCCTTTGAAAACGACTGGCACCGCCTTCGCTGTATCGTCAGCGGTTGCTCGGAACTCGACGACGCCCTCTCGATGCTGTACGCCGGTGTCGAAGCGCCCTTGCCCAAGACTTTCGCGCAGTTCGACGTGCCGCCCCTCGCGCACGAGGACGCGCAGTATCTCGCGGCGTGTTTGTTGCTCGGCGAAGGCGTCCCCTGTTCCGATCTTCATGATGTCGCCGAGGCCGTCGCCACGGCCAGCGGCGAGAATCCCTATCTTATTCACAACACCATCGATTGGATGGTCCGTTTCCAGCCGGGCGTGTGGACGCCCGATCGCGTCCAGGAAGTTCCCACGGTTTTGTGGAACGAACCCATGGATGACGACGACACCACCGAAGTGGACGAACCGCTTCAGCGCAATTCCATCGACGAAGAATTGACCAAAGCGGCCTCGATGCTCGAGTCGCTCGCGGAACCCGCCGAAGAAATCACGCCGTCGCGGAAACCGGAAAAACATCCGGTGCTGACGCTTCCGCCCGCGTTCATGCTGTTGAATTCCGTGGGTGAAACCGCGCCTGCGCCCAGCGCAGCGCCCGCGCGCGACGAATCCCCCAGCAAGTTAATGCGCGACTGGCGGCGCGTGCAACCGTATCTCAACGCCCAACCATTCGCGCTCACGCAACCCGCATCTTTTTACGTGACACTGGTCGAATCGCGCTACGCGCAGGATGAAGAACAGGAGCCGCAATCGTTCGTTTCACTGAGCAACGCAGACGCGCCGATCGCGGGCATGCGCGCGCTCGCGGAAGCGCGCCAGGCGCTCCTTGCGCTCGAAGAGCCAACGCCGCTGCTCGGCATCGAAGCGGATGACGCCCTCTTTCAGCGCGGCGCTGCCCAGTTGCAGCGGGGCCAATTCGAGTTCGCGCTCGACATTTTTCAGGAGCTCGCGCGGCGCACGCGCAACGGCGCGCACGCCGAATTCGCCTCCGCATCACTCGTAAACACCGCCTACGCGCTTGCGCGCTTGCATCGCTACGAAGAAGCCGCCGGGGTGTGCGATGCGCTCGTGCGACAGTTTGGCGAAGATCACCGCGCAGGCGTTCTCGCATGCGTAGCCATCGCATTGGTCAACAAGAGCGCCGCGCTCATCGCCATCGGTCGCGGCAACGACGCGATCGTCGTGTGCCGCGCGCTACTCGCATGCTCCACGCCAGACACGGAAAGCGTCTTCGCCGAGGCCATTCTCAGCGCACGCTACAACCTCGCGTACGCGCTGAATCAGCTCGGCAACGAAGGCGAATCCGCCGCGGCGTACAAGACCCTCTCTACAACCTGTCGCGAGGCGGTCTCCGCGGGCTTGCGCACCATGGGTGCGGACGCCGCCTACAACACCGCTGTCGCGCATCATCGGAACGCCCGGCGTGTGGAGACTATCGAAGCCTGCGAGACGGCCGTGGCCCTGAACCCGGAACACCTGCGCGCGCACGCGCTCCGCGTCGTCGCCTACTTGCAATTGCACCTCGTGGGCGAGGCCATCGCGGCAATCGGCGATGTCTTCCGCGCCTACCCGCCCGATAGCACCCAGCGCGCATTTGTGCTCTCCGAAATCCTTCGGGAGTCCGCGGCGAGCCCGGGCCTGCTGCAAATCGTGGTGTCCGCCAGCCGGGACGATCTGCCCGCGCTGGTCTGCGGGTTGACCCTTTGGCTGCGCCGGCAATTGCCGCTCGATCACGCCACCGCGGTGCACCTCGGCGTCGCCGAACATGCCCTCCGGCCCCAATTCGAGGGGCACGCGGATGCATTGGCCGCGCTGGACCTGCTGCGCGCGGCCCGCCTGGTCACCCTAGGCGATCCCTCCGCCATCGCAACCCTTTCCGACGAGCACCAGCGCCTCTTGGGCTGACTTTGGGGGCGTCCGCCCGTCGATTGACCCCTCCGGGTGATTTTCTCTTGCCGGATCGGGTAAAATCCGACCTTGTTTGGCCCGGGAAGGGCCGCCCGGCATTACGCTGGTTGGGGATGGGTGTTGGCCCGGCAATGAATGTATCTACTGGGCGGGTTCTAACGCGTGGCGTTGAATCCGCTGAAATTTGGGTGGCAGGTTTCGCACCCGGCACGCGGCGCGTTTCTTCGTGTGTTCCATTGTTTGCCCAAAGGCACGTGAAGCCATGAGCGGCCATGCTTCCAACGGCAAAACCCCCACCATGGCGGGCCTCCTCCTGGGTGCGCTCGGCGTCGTCTATGGCGACATCGGCACCAGCCCCCTGTACACCATCAAGGAATGCCTCGGCGGGCCGCATGGCTTTGGCACCGATCCAACGACCATTCTGGGTGTGCTGTCCCTCGTTTTCTGGGCCTTGGTCCTCATCATCTCCGTCAAGTACATGGGCTTCGTCCTCCGCGCGGACAACCGCGGCGAGGGCGGGATCCTCGCGCTCATGGCGCTGGTAACGAAGAAACACCACGGCGCAAAGGACCGGGAAGGCAAAGCGCTCATTGCGCTCGGCGTATTCGGCGCGGCGCTCCTCTACGGCGATGGCATGATTACGCCGTCCATCACGGTATTGAGCGCGGTCGAAGGCCTTGCTGTCGCCACGGATTTCTTTTCCAGCTATATTCAACCGATTGCGATTGTCATTCTCGTCGGCATTTTCCTTTTGCAGCGCTACGGCACTGCGCGCATCGGCACCATGTTCGGGCCCATCATTCTCCTCTGGTTTGCAACCCTGGGCACACTGGGCACAATCGCAATTCTGCGCGAGCCCCATGTGCTCCTCGCGGTCAGTCCGCACTATGCCGTCGGATTTTTCACGCACCACGGCGCGAGCGGCTTTGCCATTCTGGGATCTGTCTTCCTCGCGGTCACGGGGGGTGAAGCGCTTTATGCAGACATGGGACATTTCGGGAAGAAGCCAATCCGGATTGGTTGGTTCGGGGTCGCGGTGCCCGCGCTCCTGCTGAATTATTTTGGCCAGGGCGCGATCCTGTTGACCGACCCGACCAAGGTATCCAATCCATTCTTCGCGTTGACGCCCAGCTTCCTGCTATATCCGATGGTGGTCCTCGCGACGCTTGCGGCGATCATCGCTTCGCAAGCGGTAATCACCGGCGCCTTCTCGCTCACGCGTCAGGCGGTGTTGCTCGGGTTCCTCCCGCGCGTGCGCATCCTGCATACCTCGAGCGTTGCCATCGGCCAGATCTATGTCCCCGTCGTCAACGCCATGCTGATGCTCGCGACAGTGGGACTCGTCCTCGGGTTTGGTTCGTCCAGCAATCTCAGCGCGGCATACGGCGTTGCCGTCACTACGACAATGCTCATCACCACCATCCTGCTCATCGTGGTCATGCGCGAATCCTGGGGATGGCCAATCGGCCGCATTGCGCTCATCGTTACACCGTTCATCATCATCGATCTCGCGTTCTGGGGGTCAACGATGTTGAAGGTGCCGCATGGCGGCTGGTTCCCGTTGGCGGTGGCCACATTCGCGTTCATCATCATGAGCACTTGGCGGAAAGGACGCAGCGTATTGTATGAGCGCATGCGGCGCCGCACCCTTACGCTCGAAAACTTCGTGTCAAGCGTGTTCGACCAGGGACACAAACCAAAACGCGTGCCCGGCGCCGCGGTATTCATGTCAGGTGCGCCGAACATCGCGCCCGTCGTGCTGCTGCACAATCTCAAATACAACAAGATCGTGCATGAAAAAACGATTGTGCTCTGTGTCGTCGTTGAAGAAGTTTCGCACGTCCCGAAAGAAGAACGGCTCGAAGTTACCGACCTCGGTCACGGATTCTTCAATATCGTCGCGCACTACGGCTTCATGGAATCGCCGCACGTTCCCGACATAATTGATCAGGCCGCGTCAAAAGGCGTGCAATTCGAAAGACGCAGCACCGGTTTCTACCTCGGCCGCGAAAGCATTATCGTCGGTAAAGGCCGATCCATGGCCCCCTGGCGCATCGCCCTGTTCGCAACCCTGGCCCGCCTCGCCCACGGCGCAACAGGCTTCTTCGGGATCCCCCCAAACCAAGTAGTGGAACTCGGCGTCCAAGTCGAGCTGTAGCAAATCCGACGACGCTACCCCTTCTCATCCAACGCCGGATCCGTAACTCGTAATCTTAACTCGTAATCGTATTCGTATTACTTCCCCCTTAGAAGGGGGTGACGCGAAGCGCCGGGGGATGTAAACTTCGATTCCATATCTATTCTTGTTCGTGTTCGTAATCGTAATCGAATCTTCATCCAACGCTCAGACTTCTACAAACCAACTCAGTGCGCGGCCCGCTCCGTCTTTTTCTCTTCAGTTTCGCCGCCACTATTTTCCAACTTGCCCACGGCAAAACGCACCACACGCGGCTTACCAGTCGGCGCGGGATTGTCCGCCGCCGGATCGTCGGGTGCGATAGGTAACAACCGCACGCCTCCGCCCTCGCCCTGTTCAGGCAACAGCACCGCCGCCTCCGATTCCCAAAGCCCATCGAACACCACGACATTCAGCGCATCCGCCACACGCGTCTTCGCGAAATAACACACGCGCAGGAAATACGGGTGCGCGCTGACATCTTCCGGAGCGTCCAGCAGATCCAATTCTGGGTCATGCGCAGGCTTCAAACGCACCGGTTTGCCATCGATCTCGATGCGCACCTTGCCGGCAACTTCCCGTTTCATTTCCTTAACAAATGCGGCCTGCTCTTTCTCGGAAATACTGCCGTCTTTGTCCGCGTCCATGCGCTGACGCGCGGCCAGGGAACGATTCGAATCAAAGATCAATTCAATCGTGAGATCGAGATACTCGTCCGACGGCGCAAGCACGATGCGATGTTGCACGAAATCGCCCATCTCCGGATGCGCAAACACCGGCATGACAAACAATGCACCAAGCAACCCAAAACGCAATAACATAGTGAAAACTCCCCAAAAGAAAATACCAATCTAACACAACCAACAAGTCACGCCACACAACTCCTGTGGACTGTGGAAGCGCACTTCTTTGGACTGGGGTAGCAACGCCACCGCTTTGGCTCACAAGGCGCTACGTTAAAGCTGCATGAATTCACCATCACAATTTCATTCACGATAGAAATAAAAAACGGGGCGGCCCTTCCGGGCCGCCCCAAACAACCAATCCAAAAACCAACCGCTATATGCGGCGGTAAATCGCGCCGGGGATAATCTGCTTGCGATCCGTGAGCACCGCGCCAAGCACGCGTCCCTTGGATTCCGCGAGCAATTCGATCGCGCGCATCACCACTTCGCGGCGCGTGCTGTCGGCTTTGACCGCCACCACGATGCCGTCCGCAAGCCGCGCAAGGTTCACCGCATCGCCCGAGCTCAACACCGGCGACACGTGAATCACCACGCGCGTGAAGCGCGCGCGCAACTCGTTGATCAGGTTCTTCATGCGCTCGGATTTCCACATGTACGTCGGGCAATCCTTTTTTGAGCCTTTGCCCATTACATACAATGCGCCAACGTTCGCGACGTACTCCTCCAGATTGCCGCCGCCGTTCAACACCAGGTCGAACAGGCCGCGCCCGCTCGGCGCTTCCTTGATGCCGTCGCCGACGAGATCGATCAGCAAGGTTGGACCCGCCGGATCATCCGCGAACACTTCCGCAAGGCCCCGCGCGACAGCCGATGCATTCTCTC
>CALEZK010000287.1 GCA_937928585.1 uncultured bacterium
TGGAGTTACACGGCTTCTCCGCGCCCTGCATCCGTGTTCAAGTTTATTCCTAACCACCAGACCCGTTTGTTGAAACGCGTCCTGGTTTAGCGTGAACGCAACGAGTCGCCGCGAATGTCCGAGGTGTGTCAGAAAGTTTTACACCTTTGGTTACACCCTGAATCCTTGATGTGAATAAAGGCGGATTCGTTCACGCATAACACTGGCCATTCTTCAAGGAAACCAACGTCTAGAGTTGCGAGCACCTGGCTTCACGGCAGGATATTGTCCGAAACTTCTGAATGGTAATGATCGAGCGCCCGACGCTGGTATGCCGTATACTCGTGTCTTAACCAGCACATTTGTTCTTACAAATGTTAAGGCAGAGCGTCAGTCGTCCGCAAAGAGTCAGACACTGGTGCGAAGGAGGAAATTGCCGATGCGATTCCAGATTCTTGCGAGGAAGGCAGTAGTGATTGTGGCGAGTCTCGCCTCGGCGGGACATTTTCTCGTTGCAGCTGCCCAGGAAAAGAGTATTGCTGGCCTGCTTCAGCGGCCTGACCTCTTCCAGCCGTTGACCGAACCCCCGTGTTCTTACTGCTCCAATCAAGATCGTAAGAATCTAATTGACCGAGACGATCGCGTAATTGCCTGGATCAGGGGCGCACATAACGGTGGCGCGGTTCCGATCCGCCACTTCTTGTCCGCGCCGCGCGTAATCAATGATACCTACGGACTCTTTTTTTACGATCCCGACGGCGGGTACGTCGCGGCCTACAAGAAAGACTACGGTTACAAATTCTACGGCTGGCTCAACGGCGTCATGATCGTCGAGGGTCGCGACGGGACGTTATGGTCGGCGCTTCGAGGAGAGGCTATCAAGGGGCCATTGAAGGGAAGCCGTCTGGAGCGCATCCCAAGTTTCGTCACGGACTGGGGATACTGGAACATGCTGCATCCGGAGTCGACCACGTACGATCTTTTTGACGGAAAGAAATACCCGCAGGCAGCGCTGCCAACGGACATCAGCGCGGACGCGCGCGGGACAATCGGTAAGGCCGATCCGCGTCTCGACACAATGGCAAATGTACTTGGCGTTGAAATTGGAGGCGTCGTAAAGGCTTTTCCGCTTAACGACAAGATCGAGCGCGCTTGCTATATGGATGAGGTCGGGGGAGAGAAGATTTGCGTTTTCTGGTACGCCCCGACCCACACAGCGGTCGCGTTTAGCGTGGGCCTTGAGGACAAGAATCTGACGTTCTATGCCGATGATATTTCTCCGGAGACTGCACCAATCAAGGACAACGAGACGGGAACCCGCTGGTCGCTCGCTGGTCGTGGCATCGATGGTGCGCTTCGTGGCTCTGAGTTGCGTTGGATAAACTCAATTCAATGCCGCTGGTACGCGTGGGCTGCCGAGTATCCGAATTGCGAGGTGTTCGGTCAGGCTACCCCCGGACACCCATGAACATGGCAGAACGCGCACGAGACTGCCATGAGGCCCGTGCTCAAGCAATTCTCCACTAATTGCAAAAGGTGTTGAGCATCTGACTGAGAGCATGCTAATGAAACTGCGTGAAAGCGGAATGCCGGAGGAGACGTACTGGGAATCGCTCTTCGATGTGCGAACGATCCTGGACTGGCTCGGATTCGACGCTACGCTTAAGGACGTGGTTGAACTTGGCTGCGGTTATGGAACCTTCACGCTTCCGATAGCACAGCGCATTGCCGGTACCATCACGACAACAGATATTGATCCGGACATGGTGGACAGAACCGTTCGCCGGGTCAGCGATGCAGGGCTGTCAAACGTCATCTGCCGCGTGGCAGATGTGCTCGAGGATGGCTTTGGTGTCGCTCCGGAATCACAGGACGCATGTCTGCTTTTTAACATTCTCCACTGCGAAGATCCCGTCGGGCTCTTGACGGAGGGGGCGAAGACTGTACGGCCGGGAGGTGCCGTATTCGTTATTCACTGGCGCCATGATCCGACAACGCCTCGCGGACCCAGCATGGCAATTCGCCCCAAACCGGAAAGCATTACAGCTTGGGCTAAAGAAACCCAATTGTTGCAAAGGTTCGGTGAAGTCCTTGATTTGCCCCCTTGGCACTACGGGATTCGCTTTATCCGGCATTGAGCTGTCCATGGCGGTCAAAAAGTGCAGCGGGTGGCGGCTGAGATGTGCAGCGCTGGCTGACCCCGAGCACTTGGCTTCAGGACAGGTAGTTTGCAATCCGAATGAAAACCAACTGTACTTATCACGTGTTTGTTGAAGGCGGGAGATCCTGGCGACGGAGCCCCCGCATAATTGTATTTTGGTCAGCTTCTATGACCCTCCTTCAAGTTTCCAGGCCGTGACGATGCCATCGCGGGTGGTAGTGATAAGAGACGTTGTGCGTTCCCGCACGACGATGATGGGGTCACTGTCCATGCGGTTACCAACGTTCAAAGACCAGAGCAGATTGCCGTTTCCGTCCAGGCAATAGGTGCGCCAGTCCGAAGGTGCGGCGAAGATTTCGCCGGTGCCGTTGTTGTCTATGTCGTAGAGCACGGGGGTGGTGCGGAATTGTGCACCGGCTTCGAATTGCCAGAGCCGCTTCCCGGTATGATCTAGGGCGAGCAGCAGGTGGTTTCGCGTGGTTGCAACGATCTCCTTGTTCCCATCGCCGCTGATGTCTCCCACCGCCATCCCAGCTCCCAAATCCATGGTGCCGCCAATCGGCGCGCGCCAGAGCACGACGCCCATGTTGTTCAAACACACGATCTCTTCGGATCGGGTCCCCGCCAGAACCACTGGCGAGCTATTTTTCTCAAGCGCTGCACTAATCACCGGCGATTCGATGGCGCCTCCGAGCCTCACACTCCAGAGAATGCTTCCAGAACTGTCGAGGCAATGAACGGTGCCTCCCGTGTCCCCACACAAAATCTCAGGACCGTCGGTATCGTTCAACTCGGCAACACACACGGGCTGTTCGCACCGATCCGCAGAGACGGTGGTTGCCCATTGAATTGTTCCCGCACCGTCCAGCGCGGTGATCACGCCCCGCCGATCCGCATAGAGAATCTCTGCCAGGCCGTCTCCCGTCAGGTCGCCAAGCACCGCATGCTTCCACCGCCAGGCAGGATTCTCCAGTGTCTCTATGGGTTTGCCTGTATCCTGAACGGCATGAGCTTCTCCAGTTTTTCCATCGAGCCGCTTTCGCCACAACAGTTCGCCGCGTTTATCCAGCGCAAAAAGTATTTGCAGGCCAGGAACCGTGCCTACAATTTCCGGTTGCGCATCGCCCGCGATATTACCGATGGTCACCGTGTCGTTGATGGGGCCCTCCGCCGCATACCGCCACTGTTCTTCGCCGCCCAGCGACAACGCAATCAGTTCCTTCGAGTCAAAGGACGGGAGGAGAAGCGACACGTTACCGTTGGAGTCGATCAGCGGCGCGGGCGTCATGCTCCCTGTATTCGCTCGGAATGTCCACTGGCGCTGCGG
>CALEZK010000288.1 GCA_937928585.1 uncultured bacterium
GTTATACGTTGGGAGTATTGGTGTGTTGATACTCAAATTGATTACGCCCGGCCCACCGCGTAGATCCTGGTTGTCGACGCACCACACCATGGCATCGATAACATCGAATGTGTCAATTGTGCCGTCGTCCGAGATTCGGCACATGGTAATCTTCACCTGTTTATTCCTGGACGCAGGGCTGGCGAGAAACTTCCCGTTATTTGTCGTGGCCGCGGCCACGGAGGTGACGGCAGTACCGTGTTGATTGCTCGCGCCATCGATGAGAACACTTTCTTCGACGCCGTTCACTCCACCCACGAAATCAAATTCGCGAATCTGGTTCCTGTTTAATTCCTTCTTGATCGCGGTGATACCCGAATCAATCAGCGTAATTCTGGGTTGCACCGACTGTGTCACGCCCTGTGCATCGAGCAGGCAATGCATTTCCTCGAGATTCATTGCCTGCAAATGCCACTGCGCGTCATAATCGGGATCGTTTATATCCGGTGTGCAACCGCTAAACACCGAGTCAAACTTCAGTTCTGCCGCCACAAGGTCGGCATCTTTAAAGGACTTAAGTGTAGCTAGCGCAGCGCGCGCGGTACCCGCATTCGGCTGAACTTCCAGAATTGAATAGCCGTATCTAAGACAACGTGCCTCCCGCAACATCGTGAATCCCTGCTGCGATAGCCGCGCCTTGAACTGTTCTGCATCGCCGCCTCGCCGAGTCATCACAAGGAGGGCGGTCGGTTCGTTTGCCGCGGCTCCGACGCTGGCTGATCCAGAGAGAGCCAAGATGAAGACAAGCATGCCCATCAAGAAAGTAAGGTGGTTCATTTCATGCAACCTCGCAGATACTCGGTGGAGCCTTCAGAGACAACTGTAAATTGGAAGAATTCGATTCGCAAGTGTCTTGGGAACTGTGTGGCGTGTACCGTATTGCTTCAAAGTACCAACAGCTTGGGCTGGGAACCGTGCCACGCTCTTTGCGCTGAATGACACAATTGCGAGGGTGAGCGGCTATAGGCCGAGATTGGCAGCTATCTTGACGATTGCCGCCGAACTCAATAGGTGGCTGTCATTGGCCGGTCGTACCGCCGTGTGACATGAAAAGACTTCCCCCTCGAGTCCGAGGTTCGAACCACGGGATCCAGCCAACGGAATCAGCAGATTTAGGCAAGGAAGAATGCGCTGCAACTGTCGCATTCAAAATCGACTAATCGATCCCGACTACGGCGCTGCGCCGCTCCAGAAGCACGACATCGCGCCATTGGCCATTGAGTTTGCCGAGGCGTTTACGTGTGCCGATAACGCGGAAGCCCAATTTTTTGTGCAAGGCGACGCTGGCGGTGTTTTCGGGGAAGATGCCGGCCTGAATGGTCCAAATACCTTGGGCCTCCGACGCGGTGATGACGGCGCCGAGCAAGGCGCTGCCCACGCCCTGCGCCCGCGCGCGCTCGGCGACGTAGACGCTGACTTCGGTGACGCCGTTGTACGCCATGCGTGAGGAGACATGACTCAACGCTACCCAACCAATAATTGTTTCGTTGTGCTTCGCAACGAGCCGGCACTGCGGGAGGTGGCGTTTGTCCCACACTTCCCAAGCGGGCGGTTCCGTCTCGATTGTGGCATTGCCCGTGGCGATGCCTTCGACGTATACGGCGCGCACGGCGTCCCAGTCGGCGGGATGCATCTCGCCGATGGTGTAATCGATACCTTGTTGGAGCGAAGCTGGCACTGCGCGCGAACCCTGTTCAAGTTAGCGCGATAGTGTAAAGAGTGGCGGGAGTGCGTGCAAGGGAAAAGGACGCGGCGCGCGCAGCTACGCGAGAAGTCCCGGCAGCACATTGCCGAAGACGTCCGTCAGGCGGAAATCGCGCCCCTGATAGGAGAACGTCAGCTTCATGTGGTCGATGCCAAGCGTATGCAGGATGGTCGCATTCAGATCGTGAATGTGAACGGGATCCCGCACGACGTTGAAGCTGAACTCATCGGTTTCGCCGTACTGGCCGCCTGCTTTGACGCCGCCGCCGGCCATCCACATCGAGTAGCAGCGGCCATGATGGTCGCGGCCGTAATTGTCCGGCTGCGGATTGCCTTGCGCGTAGACGGTGCGGCCGAACTCTCCGCCCCAGATTACGAGCGTATCTTCGAGCATGCCCCGCTGCTTCAGATCGCGCACGAGCGCGGCGCTGGGCTGATCCGTGTCCATGGCCTGCGTGGAAATGTCGCGCGGCAATTCCGCGTGCTGGTCCCACCCGCGGTGGAAGAGTTGCACGAAGCGGACTCCACGCTCGGCCAGGCGGCGCGCGAGCAGGCAATTCGCGGCGAAGCTGCCCGGTCGCTTGACGTCCGGACCATACATGTCGATGACGTGGGCCGGCTCGTCCGCAAAATCGACGAGGTCCGGCACGGACGACTGCATGCGATACGCCATTTCATACTGCGCGATTCGCGTGACGATCTCCGGATCGGAAAACTCCTCGTACTGTTTCTCGTTGAGTTCTGCCAAGCCATCGAGCATGCGCCGGCGCGTTGCGTCGTCGATGCCCGGTGGATTTTTGATGTACAACACCGGATCGCCGGACGAGCGCAGATTCACGCCCTGATGCTCCGTGGGCAGGAAGCCCGCGCCCCATATGCGCGGATAGAGCGGCTGCATGTTGACGCGCGGGTTGCCTTTTGAGATCAGCACGCAATACGACGGCAGGTCGTTGTTCTCGCTGCCGAGACCGTAGCTCAACCACGCGCCCATGCTTGCCCTTCCGGCCAATTGCGCGCCGGTGGTGATGTACGTTGTCGCCGGATCGTGATTGATCGCTTCGGTGGTGACTGAATTGATCATGCACATTTCGTCGGCTATGGAGGCC
>CALEZK010000289.1 GCA_937928585.1 uncultured bacterium
AGAACCGAAGTTGTTCTACTCCAATCGCCCGGTCCAGCGATTCACGCGCAAGCCGTTGTTCTTTCGTGGGCGTGGGCAACAACGGCGTGTCGGCGGGAACGTCCGCATCTTCGGTGTGGTTGAAGAAATCGTAGAACTGGAAATACTCGCGGTGCGTGATGGGATCGTACTTGTGCGTGTGGCACTGTGCGCAACCAATTGTCATCGCCATCCAGACCGACATCGTCGTGTTTACGCGATCGATTACCGCGGCGCTGCGGAACTCCTCATTGTCAGTGCCGCCTTCGTCATTGGTCATGGTATTACGGTGAAAGGCCGTCGCAAGCACTTGTGATTCGGTGGCATTCGGTAAGAGGTCGCCGGCCAATTGTTCAATTGTAAACTGGTCATAGGGCATGTCCGCGTTGAACGCATCAATGACCCAATCGCGATAGCGCCAGATCGTACGGCGGTCGTCTTTTTCGTAACCTTTCGTGTCCGCGTACCGCGCGAGATCCAGCCACACACGCGCAAAGCGTTCGCCGTAGTGCGGCGAAGCGAGCAATTCCTCAACCAGTTTTTCATACGCTGCAGGGCTTGCATCGTTCACGAACTCGGCCACTTCTTCCGGGGTCGGCGGAAGACCGGTCAGGTCGAGGTAGAGTCGTCGCGCAAGTGTTGCGCGGCTAGCCTCGGCGGAAGGGGAGAGGCCCTCGGCCTCAAGACGCGCCAGGACAAAGAAATCAATCCCGTTTCGGGGCCAGGTCGCGTTGCGCACATCAGGGAGCGTTGGTCTTTCCGGCTTTACAAATGCCCAATGTGGTTGATAGACCGCGCCCTCTGCAATCCATTGCTTGAGCGTGTCGATGGATTTCTGATCCAGTGCGGGTCCAACCTCCGGAGGCGGCATCCGATCGCTCGGGTCGTGTGATGCCACCCGCGCCAGTAATGTGCTCGTTTCTGGTACGCCCGGCGTAATTGCGGCGGTCCCGTCGCGGAGCATGCGCGTCGCACCTTCAAAGGTATCCAACCGAAGTCCCGCCTGCCGCGCCGCGTCGTCCGGCCCATGGCACTTAAAACAGGCGTTCGCGATGATTGGGCGAATATCGCGACCATACTGAACTGAATCAGCCAACACGATCGGCGATATACACGTCAGCACGATCGCGCAGGCGCGTGTGATTGTGCATGTTTCATTCATTTTTCCAGTATAACAACCGGGCGCGTACCCCTCAAGACGCTGTGCTCAGCGATCCTCCCTGCAACAAACGAAAATCAGGCGCTGGAAGTGTAGTCGACCCACGGGAGAGTATGGCTCGTCGGGAACGAGCTGACCGATACCCTCCAGTGAATCTTTGAATTCACTGCGCGCCATCCCTCCGCATTTAAGAGAGGCATAATGACAGCGATAGTGACGAATCCTCGCGCTGAACCGCCCCGTTTGGCCAGCATCGCGCTCTCCGTTGCAAGATTGGGAGACAAACTTTATATTGCACGAATCGCCTCACATTAGGATCCTGTATTCAAAACGGCAAGCTTTGTGCCGCTTAGATATTCGGTCCGGGATGGTTTTAGGAGCTTTATCCTCGCTGGCGGGCGCGTACACGTGAACACGCTTTGGATTCGGAGAGACTTTTTATGGGTTATGGCGAATAAGAACTTATGACTTCGACTTCGGAAACTGTCTCCATAAGTCGCAGATTTGTGTGGGTCGCGATTTGGAGCATACCCGCGCTTTTGACTGGCGGTCTCGCCTGGGTTTATGGCGTCGATACACCCCATTGGGACCAGTGGCGAGGACTATGCCCATTATTTATCGAGGCGGAAGCGGGCACGCTCGACATCTCCGATTTTCTGGCACGCCACAACGAACATGTGATCTTGTTTCCGCGACTGCTGATGTACTCGCTCGCTCGCCTGACACAATGGAACGTCCGCGCTGAGCTCTTGGTGATTTGGCTGTTAGGGTGCGTGTGCATACTCGGCCTCTTTCGGCTCGCCGCCGCAACAGGCCATTCGGCATACAAGCACCGGTGGCAATACCTCGCTATAAGCGCTCTCGCCATAACACCGCTGGGATGGGAGAATTGGTTGTGGGGATTTCAAATTGCATTGCTTCTTCCTGCAGCTTCCGTAATCGTCGCGCTCTGCACGGCAACTTCGCTTCGATATCCGCTTAGTCTCGTCATTACTGCGATACTGTGTACAGTTTGCACGTTTTCGATAGGTGGTGGGTTTCTCTATTGGCTGTTGTTTTTCCCACAATTTGTTGCTGCTTCCAAGCGACGGGAATCGCGGGCCCGCGCGATATGGTTGGTTTTGACGGCGTTAGGTTTTGGGGTAGGTCTCTATATATCTCTTGCCGGGGAACGCGACAATGCGCCGGCGCCTGGTTCTGAAGCGGCCTCGGCAAATTTTTTTGACATGTGCCTCCACGCGATCGTGGTCTTGGGTGGACTTTTTGCACACGCGGTACCAGCTTTGGCGCCGGTCTTATCTGGACTTGTCGGTGCTGTCTTATTGGCACTCCTTGCCTTCGTGATATTGCAGCTTTGGCAAGTTCGCACTGAAGATGAGATCATTACTCGGGCAATGCCTTGGATATCTTTCGCCGCATTTGGGTTGTTGAACGCGGGCTTGATTGCAATTGCCCGCACCCGAAATGGCCTCATCGATGGGGCGTTGCCATCTCGATATGCGCCCTTTGCAATGGCACTTCCCATAGCATTGCTCTTCTTGGTGCCACTGGTGCTGGGTAGTCAACAAGCTACCGGAAAAGCATTACCGCGAAGACGGGGTATGCAATTAATGGCGACCATGATCATTGGGGTGCTGGTGATAGCGCATTTGATCGGTGTCGTTCGTAGCCTGGAAAACTGGCGCATGACACACCATGCAAGATTGTTCTCTAAGTCGCTAGTGCGTGTTTCCAGCGTGATCAATGATTCGGAATTGATGAAAGCGAAGATACACGTTTTCCCGGAGCGGATGAAAGAACGATTCGAAGTATTGGATCGCCTGGGTTACATTCGTCCGGCTCGATTAGCATCGAATGCCATAAGCGCTTTCGCGGATGTGTCCCCCGCCATGACATCCGAGTACGGCGAATTCAGCGCGGCGACTGTTATGCCGAATTACACCTTGCGATTGTCGGGTTGGGCGGTCCTTCCCGCTAAAAGACGTATCGCGGACGCAGTATTAATAACATTTGATGATCAAGGCGGCGATCCGCGGATCTTTGCAATAGCTGAAACCGGAATCGAACTCCCCAAGGGTATGGGCAACCCTGACCTCTCTGCGTCGCGCTTCAGTGGATGGGCAAAGATTATTGATCTGGTCCAGTTACCGGCGGGCGCTAAAAATCTTCGTGCATGGAGTTACGACGCAGAACTAGGTCATGCGTATGGTTTGCTGGGTTCCGTTCCAGAACTCCCAAATTAGCATTAATCTGTCGCGCTTTCGGCGCCAAATTCCTCCACCAGTCCGTGCGCAACACTGTAGGAAATCTCGATGGGCCGGCAGCACACCTCGCAATCTTCGATGTACTTCTGCCCGCGGACGCTCAGGTCGAGCATCATCGAGATTTGCTGCCCGCAATAGGGGCACATGAAGAAGTATTCTTCCATTTGCAGTCATGACCCCGGGATTTCGTTTCGCAACCTCAAAAAAAGACCTGCGCAACCGTCAAACGCGGTTGCGCAGGTTAACAGCGATAGCTTTCTTATTATTTCGAGCTCGATGCGATTGGCGCAACGCTCGAGGTCGACAGCGTGCGGGGGCAACCCTGCGAAACCACGGCAACAGCAAGCACCAGCATCATCATTGCAACTAAACGAATCATTTCTCTCTCCCTGTTTCTGCTCCGCGAGCAATTGAATGAAAAACTACTTGGACACACCCACAACCGGAGATTTCGTGCCCGCAATCATGCGCGGGCACCCGGTTGAAAACATCACTACTGCGGTAAGCAGCAAGGCGACGGCTACAAGACGCTTCATGCTCTCATCTCCAGTTCCAATTTTAAAGACCCAGACAGAAAACGTGTAGAAACAATCCGAAATCTAACGCGCTTCCGTGATCTTCGTGTCTGCAACGCGCTCGACCGGCAGTTTCCGCGGGCAACCCGTCGACATCAGGACGGTAACCGCCAACAACATTGCGAAAGCGACAAGTTTTTTCATCGTGGTTCTCCCATGACTCGTTTAAAGTGAAATTCCCCTGCACACGAAAACTTACGTGCAAGAGATTACCACTATACGTGGAATCTGTCACTATCTTGGTGGATGCCGATCGGGTTCTTGCGTATCGAACGCCAATTCGTATAATTGCCGGTAGGGAGAATCCCCGATGGCTACTGTCTCGCTGGGCTACGACGACCCCGTCATCCGACCGTGCGCCTATTTCAAGGGCGCGCGTGAACATTCGGCACCACAGGACCGCCTCAAGGCAATTCTAGAAGCGTGTAAACCGTTTCGGGAAGCTTTGTTAGGGGGCGATCCGGTGCCCTATTACCAGTCATTCGACCTGGTCCGCGCTCCATATCCGCGCCGGTATGCGCTGAAGGATGCCTGCACAATCCCCATTCCTTACGTCCATATTCTCAATCGCATGTTTGTCGTCCAGTTCAACAGCGATACCGGGCTGAAAACTATGCTCGTCTCCCCATCGGACTACCGCCGCAACGCGGAAACCCCATTTTTCAAAAATCTGAGTGAAGGCTTCGGCGCGCTTCGGAGCTATCTTGAACCATTAATGGCGCCGGAACTTGGCACCGTGGATTCCTGGCTCGCGCAAGTTGGAATTCGTCCGGATCAGGTGGATTACATAACGTACGATCACTTGCATACGCAGGACATTCGTCGCTGGCTCGGAACCCCGGAGATTCCCGCATTCTTTCCCAATGCGAAATTGCTGGTCATGCGTCAAGAATGGGAATCGACGAAAGCGCTTCTACCGCCGCAGAAGCAATGGTACTGCCCGGAGGGCATCGAAGGCGTGCCGGAAGAAAAAATTGTGCTGCTGGATGGCGACGTTCTCCTTGGCAATGGTGTCGCGCTGGTACACACGCCGGGCCACACGGAAGGCAATCATTCCATTGTCGTCCATGTGCCGGAGGGACTATTCGTGACAAGCGAGAATGGCGTGGGTGCGGATTCCTATGCGCCGCGCAACTCGCGCATTCCCGGCTTGAAGAAATATGCGGAGACAACCGGCATTGACGTCATTCTGAATAGCAATACGCTGGAGCGCGGACTGGACCAATTTGTGTCCATGATTCAAGAGCGCGAAATCGCGGGACCTTCACCACGAAATCCGGAATTCTATAACGTCGTCAATTCTTCCGAACTGACTCCATACTGGATGTTCCCGGGGATTAACCCGACTTTTCTGTTTGGTCCACTGGCATTTGGCACACCAAAGAGGGCACTTTCATGAGCGCGGGCACTGCACGTACATACTTCATCACCGGTTGCGCAAGCGGAATCGCGCAACATGTCGCCGACCGGCTTATCGCCAAAGGCGCGCGCGTATACGCAACGGACATCAATCTGGAAGCAATGGCCGCGCATGCCAAGGAAAAAGGCTGGCCCGAGGACCGTGTTTATCTCGATTCGCTCGACGTGCGCAAGCTGGACGCGTGGGAGGTATCGTTTGCAAAAGCAGTGCAGGCATTCGGCAAGATTGATGTCTGCATGAACGTTGCCGGTGTCATGCTTGGAGGCTGGATACACGAACAACCCGCCAAAGAAATCGACATGCAGATCGATATCAACTTGAAGGGCGTCATCTGGGGCACGCAGGTGGCCGCGCGCCACATGATCGAAAACAAATCCGGGCACATCGTCAACATCGCATCGCTCGCCGGCATCGCGCCAATTCCCGGCATCGCCGCCTACGTCGCGTCAAAACACGGCGTTCGCGGGTTTACACTCGCGATTGCAAACGAACTTAAGTCCTATGGAATCAGCACAACCGTCGTTTGTCCCGATGCCATCAAGACGCCCCTGGTCGAACAATGCGCGCAAACCGATGCGGGTGCGATGGTCTTTTCCGGGCCGCGACTCCTCGATCTCAACGAAATCGGCGACATCATCCTTACCCGTGTGCTCCAGGGAAAGGAACTCGAAGTCGCGGTCCCGGCAAGTCGCGCATGGCTTGCACGCATTTCCGCCATGTTTCCATGGATGGGCGATTCAATCCTTCCGAGTCTCATCAAAAAAGGCAAACGCCATCAACATCAACATGTGAGCGCAACAGGAAAGGGCGCAGCGAAGCAAAATTAGGCGGCTCGGATGATGTGGAAAAGGTGTTGTCACTGATCGCCTTTCGCCCACGGTGCAATTGCCTCTGCGGGGTGTGCACCGAATGAAATACGAAAGTTTTGACGATCTGCCCGTATGGAAACTTTCAATTTAACTCGCACGGCGAATTTACGCACTCACGCGAGATCGCTTTTTCTCGCAATCGGGGGATTTGCGAGATCAACTAAGGCGGGCTTCACTTTCGGTGTCCAACAATATAACGGAAGGTTTCGAACGGGGTTCGACCGCGGAACTGATATCATTTCTCTATATCGCACGAGGCCCAGCGGGTGAAGTTCGCTCCATGCTAAGTTTCGTAGAGGAAGAGCCCGGCACGGAGCATCTCAAATCTGAGATTTCAAATTTGAAATCAATTGCCGAGAATTGCGCCAGACAAATTCAAGGTCAACGACACTTAAACGATCGACTTCGCCTGGAATCGGCGCAACGGTAAAGGCGCAGAGGAGTTTCTTCGTCAATTAAGGCATCTCTGGATTGCAAGACACACTGGCAAACAGCCAGATTAGCTCAAGAACGCAATCACCTACGCCAAAACCCCTTGGATTACATCTCCGTGGACGTCCGTAAGGCGCATGTCACGGCCTCCGAAGTAGTAGGTGAGTTTCGTGTGGTCAAACCCGAGCAGGTGAAGTAACGTCGCGTGCAAATCGTGCATATGCATCCGGCCTTCAATCGCCTTATACCCGAATTCATCTGTCGCGCCGTAAACCGATCCCGCTTTTACCCCGCCGCCAGCCATCCAAATCGTGAACCCAAATGGGTTGTGGTCGCGACCGTCTGATCCCTGCGAAAATGGCGTACGCCCAAACTCGCCGGCCCAGAGCACAAGCGTTTCATCCAGAAGTCCGCGCGCCTTCAAATCATGCAGCAGCGCGGCGATTGGCTGATCTGTCGCCAGCGCATTCACATTGTGGTTGTCGACCAGTTTTTGGTGCGCGTCCCAGCGATCAACGCCCGGCATATAGGGACAGGTCAGTTCGACAAAACGCACACCGCGCTCCACCAGTCGTCGCGCAATGAGGCATTGCCGCGCATACGTGCGTGTGTGTTCAAACGCCGCGTTTAGACCGTAAAGCTGCTTGGTCGCTTCGGATTCTCCGGAGATGTCTGCGAGTTCGGGAACAGCAGTCTGCATCCGATACGCAAGCTCATAATTTGAGATTGCCGCTTCCAACTGCGGATCCGATCCGAATCGGCGAATTGCATCCGCATCGAGTTCGCGGGTAAATGCACGCTTGGCCATTTGCAACCCCGCGTGCGTCTCATTCGGCTGAATATTCGCCAACGGCGGGTCCGCGTTGCGCATTACCGAAGCCTGAAATGCAGCAGGGAGGAACCCAGATCCGAAATTTTCCGCGCCACCCGAGGGAATCAGTCCTCCGTCCAATACGATGAACCCGGGCAAATCATTGTTTTCGCTGCCCAGGCCATACGTCGTCCAAGACCCAAAACTAGGGCGGCCTTGCTGGCCGTGCCCGGTGTGAAGAAAGTAATTTGCCGAATGGTGCTCGGAAAAGTCCGATACCATCGATCGAACGACGCAAAGGTCATCCGCAAACTGCGCGATGTGCGGAAAAAGGTCGCTTACTGGAAGACCGGATTCGCCATACTGCCGGAACGCCCACGGGCTACCGAGTGTATTGCCGTTGTTGTTGAACTGCGTCGGCTCCATCTTCAGGGCAAACGGTTTGCCGTGATCCGCTGTCAAGCGGGGTTTAGGATCGAAGCTGTCGACCTGCGAGACGCCGCCGTCCATATAAAGGAATATCACGTTTCGCGCGCGAGGTGTGAAATGAGGAGCGCGAAGGTTGCTAGACAAGGTCGCGCCGTACGCGCGATCGCCCAGCAGCGCCGTTAACGCCAGCGCCCCGAATCCCGCCGCGCATTGCCGCAACATGTCGCGACGGCAAATTGGCTTCCCCGCGATGAGTCCGCAATCAGGCATACAAAAACTCCTTGCCCATGAACAATGCGTGGATCAAGTCCGTCCATGCACGCGAATCCTTGAAAACGTCGTCGGAAGATACGCCATACGAATTCGCCTGCTGGCGCAGAAAATCTACGGCGCGTGCGATTTCGTTCGGATCGGGTTCCCGGCTGAAAACGCGAAGATACAACTCAGCTACGCGAAGCTCCGGCGACAAGTCGGACTTGGCAATCTCGGCGCCAAGCGCGCTTGATTGCGCGGCTACAAATGGGTCGTTCATCAGCACAAGGGACTGTGCAGGCACGTTCGAAACCGTGCGCGTGCCGTGCGTGCTGTCCGGCACCGGAAAATCGAACGCGAGAAACAGCGCAGGCAGAAAATTGCGCCGCACTTCCAAGTAGATGCTTCGTCGTCGAGCGCCGTCCATCGGGCCGGATGCCTCCGGTTTGCGATGCCCCCCCATAAACGGCGACACATACGCGGGGATTGACGGGCCGAACAGCGTGCTGTCCAGCGTGCCCGCGCTGGCCAGCACGCTGTCGCGAATGGCCTCCGCTTCCAACCGTTGCAGTGGCATGCGATGCAATAAAATGTTGTTGGGATCTTTTACCGCCGCGCTTCCGTCACTCGCGGAGCTCGCCATGCGGAACGTTGAAGTAAGTACCATCTCTCGCACGAGCCGCTTCGTCGACCAGCCATCATGTTGAAAGCGGGTGGCGAGGTAGTCGAGTAACGCGGGGTGGGAGGGAGCGCTGCCCATAACGCCAAAGTTATCACTGGTGGCGACAATGCCTTTGCCGAAGATGTGTTGCCAGATACGGTTCACCATCACGCGTGCGGTCAGCGTGTTGTTCGGCGCGACCATTGCCTTGGCAAGTTCAATGCGCCCGCTACCTGGACCGCCAAAAGGGGTGCGGCTGGAGTCAATTGCTTCAAGAAATCGTCGCGGCACCAATTCTCCCGGCGTTTTGTAGTTGCCCCGAACGTGTACCGGTATGTCGAAGCCGTTTCCATCCGCCATGGCAAGCACGGGAACGGGCGCGGGAATCGCATCAATGCTGCGTTGAAGTTCCTGCAACGTAGTCGCCAGTTCCGGCTGTGCAAGTGCGAAGTTGGATTGTATCGCCGTATTGATCGCGGCCGTGTCTACGCTGCCTGCGCGCCCATCGTTCCAAGACGAAACTGCCTCCGCAAGAGTGGGGGTAGGTGGGGCGGGTGTTGCCGATTCCACAAGAGGGCCGTTGGCAA
>CALEZK010000290.1 GCA_937928585.1 uncultured bacterium
ATCCAATACTGCTGAAACAAACACGACGCACCTCTGCGACCCCGCGAAACGCGCCAAAAATAATTGGGGTGCTCCACCGCAAGGAGCGCCACCGCACATCCCAATTATGCCACCTCTCTGACCAGGACCGCAAAATTCAGACATAGCTGGACCCGGCAGCGGGATCGCCTGTATTGTGGGCAGAAACCGGGCAGTTTTCGGCACACTCGTGAAAGGTGGGGTGGTAATTCATGCTTCGACATGCGTTCTCGGGCTTGCTTTTGGCCCTGCTATTGGCGGGGTGCGCGACCGTATCCAATACCGAATCCCAGGTGTCATCTCTCACGCTTGGCCCCATATTCACCGACAACATGGTACTGCAACGCGATGCGCCAGTAAGTATATGGGGTCGCAGTGAGCCCAATGCGGCGGTCCGAATTTCGATTGCGGGTTCAAAAACGAAAGTGATTGCGGGGCCCGACGGGCGCTGGGAGGCCGTACTGCCACCAATGACAGTGGGCGGTCCGCATGTGTTAACGGTTGAAAGTCGTCGCAACCGCGCCGTGCTTGAGAATGTGGTGCTCGGGGACGTCTGGATCTGTTCCGGTCAATCGAATATGGCGTGGCCCGTGAAATCCGGTCAGATGGGCGTGGACAACGCGGAGGCGGAAGTTGCCGCGGCAAACTGGCCGAGCATACGACTGCTCTCAATCGCGCGAGAGGGAGCCGCGACGCCGCGCACGGAAATCAATTCCGAAGGCTGGCGCGTGTGCACGCCGGAGACGGTTGGCGCGTTTTCGGCGGTCGGCTATTTTTTTGGAAGAGACCTCCATGCAAGTGTTGGTGTGCCAATTGGACTCATCGATTCATCCTACGGCGGAAGCATGATCGAGGCGTGGATGAGCGACGCAGGCTTGCGCGCGGTGCCGGAGTTCGCGGCTGTAGTGGACACACTTAAGCAGGAACCGGAACGTATTGCAAAGATCGAAGCCGCGCACGCGGCGGCATTCGAACCCTGGCTCGCATCGCTGAATGCTGTTGACGCCGGGTATGCGAACGGCGTCGCACAATGGATCGCGCCCGAATTCGACGCTTCCGGATGGCGGACCATGTCGCTGCCCTCCTACTGGGAAGACAGCGGTTTTCCGCAGTTCGACGGCGTCATTTGGTTTCGGCACACCGTGGACGTGCCTGCCGATCTCGCGCGGCTGCCGCTGCGCATTCGCCTCGGTTCGGTGAATGATCGGTTGCAGTTGTGGATCAATGGAAAGCCTGTGGTCCGATGGGCGCATAATGCGCAGGCGGAAGCTGGATTCAACATACCGGATGGCGTGGTGCGCGCGGGGGAGAACGTTATTGTCGCGCGCGTATACGACATGGGCGGCAGCGGCGGACTCTTCGGACGCGCGGACGGTTTTTGGTTGAAGCCGCAGGATGCGCTACAGGCGGGCATCGTTCCTCTCGCAGGAGAGTGGATGTGCAAGGAAGGTGCGTCCATCCAGGGTTTTGCGAAGATGCCCGCGCCGCCACAATGGCATCCGGATAGTCCGAACGGAACATCGCGACTTTACAACGCGATGCTCGCGCCATTGACGCGCTTCCCCGTTCGTGGCGCGATCTGGTATCAGGGCGAGGCGAATGCAAAACGGGCGGAGCAATATCGTGTTGCGCTGCCGGCATTGATCGCGGATTGGCGAAATGCGTGGGGGCAACCCGAGTTGCCGTTTCTGATCGTGCAGTTGGCGAACTATCGCGAACGGCGCGCGGAACCGCATGAGGATCCATGGGCGGAAATTCGCGAATCGCAATTCCTCGCGCTGCGCATTCCACACACCGGACTCGCAACGGCGATTGACATCGGCAACGCAGACGACATTCATCCCACGAACAAACAGGAAGTGGGGCGGCGTCTTGCGCTCGCTGCGCGACGCGTGACTTACGGAGATCCCGTCCTGCATTCGGGACCGGTCGCAACGGATTGGACTTTTGAGAACGGCAGCGCGCGGGTGCAATTCATTCACGCCGGGTCCGGATTGGTCGCGAAAGGCGATACGCTGAAAAGCTTCGCGCTGGCAGGAAGCGATCGTGTGTTTCATTGGGCCGAGGCCCGCATCGAAGGCGATTCCGTTGTGTTGCGTAGTGAGGCTGTGAAGGAACCTGTCGCCGCCCGATACGCATGGGCGGCAAATCCGGAGTGCACGCTCTATAACGTCGAGGGTCTTCCCGCGCTGCCGTTTCGCACGGACGATTGGCCCTTGACGACGCACGGAATCGGACTCGAAGCGCCGGCGAAGTAATACGTGTCGGCAGTCCCTATTTCCACGTCCCCGTCGGCTCTTGAAACGATGTGATCGGTGTATACGGTGTTGGATAGTCTTTACCCGCGTGGCTATTGCGGCATGATGCGACGAACTCGTTGAGTTGAGCGCGCATTCGCGCGCGAAACGCTTCCGATTCCGCGACAATGTTTTTCTGTTCAAATGGATCGGCGAGAAGATCGAAGCATTCGTCTTCCGCTCCGGACTCGGACAGGTTGGTCAATAGCTTGAACTGATCATCAATCATCGCAAACGTTGGCGCGCCGAAGGTGTATTTCTTTTCCTCGTGGAACCGAAATGGAATTGGTTTCCCGCGCGTCGATTGGAGGCCGCGCAGCATCGGCGCGAGACTAATCCCGTCGATCGGTCTTGCGTCGGGCATCGTGTGGTCCAGCAGATCCACAATCGTTGGAAGGTAATCGAGCGTGCTGCACGGCATGTCGTAAATCGTGCCGGGCTTTACCATCGCCGGCCACTTGACCAAGGCCGGCACTGCAATGCCGCCATTGTACAGACTGCGCTTGCGCCCGCGGAGTCCGCCGGTAGAACCGTGCGTTCGCACATCCAGCGCGTTGTCGCCTTTACCTTCCGGACCATTGTCGGACGCGAACCAAATTGCCGTATCGTTTTCGACACCTAACGTCTTGATTAGAGAATTCAATCGGCCGATTTGTTCATCCATCGCCTTGATTGCGCCATAGTAGTGCTGAAGCGGCTCGGGATGATTGGAGAAAGCGTTCCGATACTCAGGACCCGCAACGATCGGTGTGTGCGGCGTGTGAAACCAGATCACCGCGAGAAAGGGTTGCTGATCCCGCGCGCATGCGCGCAGAAACGGCTCGACGCGATCGACGATGACTCGCGCATCGTCCCCGGCGAGGTTGTCGCGCTCGCGTTCGCCGCGCTCATTCCAATACGCGCTTCGCCAGGGTGTGCCGGGTTCGCCCCAGATATTTTTGCCCTCGGCGGGCGTAATCGCGGGATCCCAGCTCGGCACCAAGGCCTCCGTTGAGAAACACGTATCGAAACCGTGATGCCAGGGCGGCGAAAACAACTCTGGATGTTCGGGGCCGCCGCGATTGCCGTCTTTTTCTGTTTTAGAGAGTGTGCCGAGGTGCCACTTTCCGAAATGCCCGGTGCGGTAGCCGCGCTCCCTGCAAATGTCCGCGAGTGTGATTTCTTCCCGCGGTAATGCGCCTTCGTTCGCGTGCGTTACGCCATAGCGCAGATAGTGGCGGCCGGTAAGGCAGGTTCCCCGCGTGGGCGAGCAAACGGGACTTCCCGCGTAGAAGCGGGTGAAGCGCGCGCCTTCGCGGGATAACTGGTCGAGGTGCGGGGTGTGAACAATCGTGTTGCCGTTGAAGCCAACATCTCCGAAACCGAGATCATCCGCCATCACAAGGATAACGTTTGGGCGCTTCGCTGCCGAATCTGCGAACGTTGTTGGTGAAGCAGCTAGCGATGTGCTTGCGGCAAGTAGCCGAAGAAAATTTCTGCGGTTCACGGCGTACTCCGATTCTTAACGTGTTCATCGAAAAAGGCGATGATCTCCGCCAGCATCTTGTCCTCGCGGGCAATATCCATGCCGTGCTTTCCGCCTTCCACCAAGACGATTCGATGCGGTACACCCGCGCGCGCAAGCGCCTCTGCCATGGCGGTTGATTGACCGGGATGCACGCGTTTGTCGGCGGTGCCGTGCAGCAGGAACAGCGGGGGTGTGGTTGCCGTTACATAGTAGATGGGCGATGCGCGTTTCGCGGCGTCCTGTTTCTCCGCCAGCGTACCGCCGAGAAATCGGACTACTAGCGGGTCATCCTCGTGCGCGAGGGCAAGCGACAACGGATTTACCAGGTCCAGGGGTCCACACACCGCAACGGCAGCGGATATCGTGCTCGGAAAATAGCTGCAACCGCCAGTGCCCTCGAGGCCATCGGCGGCGGTTGTCACAGCCAACATAGCGGAGAGGTGGCCGCCCGCGGACGCGCCGATGGCGCCGATTCGGTTTGAGTCAATCCCGTAAGTTGAGGCGTTTGCGCGCAGCCAGCGGACTGCCAGTTTGCAATCCTCGACCGCGGCAGGGAACACGGCCTCGTCTGAAAGGCGATAGGCTATGGAAACGCCGATGTACCCTGCATCGGCGAATGCGCGGAGCATGGCTAGCGTTTTCTCGCCGCCTTTGCCGCCCGTGTACCAGCCGCCGCCATGGATGTGGATGATCGCGGGCCGGCGCTCGCTGACTGGTTCCGGGTAGAGGATGTCGAGCCGCTGGAACGACGATTGCGTCCCGTATGCGACATCTGTTGCGAAAGCGTACGGTCCTGCGAGCGTTGCTTCCGCCGGATTCTGCGCAAAGGACAGTGCGGCAATCACGATGTAGTTGATGAGCATTTTTGAAGTGTCCCATAGTCGCAACGTGTCGCGCCAGTCTGCCGCGGGAAAGGTAAAGCTAGACTTGCAATCGTTTGTGGATCGACAATTGATTCAGCGTGCGCAAAACAAGCATGGGGAGAACTTCGATGGGAGCATGGGACGTCAACGCCTTTGGGAACGATACCGCATGTGACTGGCTATACATGCTTGAAGAAGCAAGGGATCTCTCGCTGGTAGAGGAAACATTGGATCGGGTGTTGAACGCCGGAGACGAGTACATCGATGCTTCGGATGCGGAGGAGGCGCTCGTCGCCATCGAGGTTGTCGCGCGGCTGCAGGGCAACTGGGGCGAGCGAAGTTCTTACTCGGAGCTTGCGGACGCTTGGGTAGAGCAATCTGACATCAAGCCGAGCGCGGCTCTTGCGAAAAAGGCAAAGCAAGTCATTGCGCGAATTCTGAGTGACCCATCGGAGTTAAAGGAACTCTGGGAAGAAAGCGACGAGTTCACAGAGTGGAAAGACTCTGTTGCGGAGTTAGACAGCCGCGTCCGACTATAGCCCTTAAAAAGCGTGGCGATGTGACTGACGTCGCTACGCAGTAAATCCCCCGTCGATTGACAGGCTGGCGCCGGTCACGAACCGCGCTTCGGGTCCTGCGAGAAAGGCTACAAGAGCGGCTACGTCTTCCGACTTGCCGAAGGCTTTTAATGCGGTCGCGCTCTTCATTCCTTTTGACATGGGGCCTTCCGCAGGGTTCATGTCGGTATCGATTGGACCGGGTTGTACGTTGTTCACGGTAATGCCGCGCGGGCCGAAATCGCGCGAGAGCCCCCGAGTCAAAGCCGCGATTGCGGCCTTGCTCATGGCATAGGCGCCGTCGCCGGGGAAGGGCATGCGATCCGCCGTGCAGCTTCCGATGGAAATGATACTCCCGCCCTCACCCATATGCTTCGAAGCCTCCTGAATGCCGACGAAAATTGCGCGGATATTAATATGCAGGAGGCGATCGAACTCTTCGAGGGAGATCGACTCGACCGTACCCATTAATGCGATGCCCGCGTTGTTCACGAGGATGTCGAGCCGCCCCAACATGGAAACGGCCTTGGCAATCGCGGCTTGAAGCGCGGAAGCATCCGCGCTGTCGGCTTGAATCGCGATTGCACGTCCGCCTTTTGCATGGATCGCGTCGAGCACATCCTGCGCCTTGCTGGCGGAACTGGAGTAGGTAATGGCGACGGCTGCGCCCTCGTCTGCGAGCCGCATTGCGATCGCCGCGCCAATACCGCGAGATGCGCCTGTTACGATTGCGACTTTACCCTGCAACGGTTTTGACATGATGAGAAAGACTCCGTGCGCACCGCGCGATGATTTGATTTGAACAACGCGTCCTTATACCAAATTACCGGCGATGCGCGCACGGCAGTCGAACTTAGCGGTAGTCTCCATCCACGAGAAGCGCTTCGCCAGTGCCCCAGCCTGCATCGCCGGATACCTTTCCTGAAAGTTTGCTCATGGTTTTCCTTGCTTTGTGAGGTTCATGGTAACGAATGCGTCGGCCGGAGACTGCCGGGCCGGCGTTGACGACTAGGACAAGTGGAAAGTACTCAAAAATTCCCGCAGCGCGTGGTCCGCTCAGGAGACGACAAAAGCGCGAGGGAAATGTGCGGGCAGTACTTCGGCCTCTGCGAATTGCCTGCCGAAATCACGCAACGGCCCCATGTTCTCCACGGCGACCAGACTCCGAAGGCGTCGGAGTGACGCCAAGTCGGTCGGGAGGTTTGCCTTCGCGAGTGTTTCGCGATCCAACGTTGGGCAATATCGAAGATAGTGCAGTAATGGCCGCGGGGTTGGCGAATCATCCAGCAGGTCGCCCATCTCCCGATCGATGGCATGCGCCGTCGGCGAGTCTGAGATCCATTGCATGACCGTTTGCGTGTAGGTGGACGCCTCGCTAATCAACAGTCGCGGCACATTCGACGCCCAACCGAGCAGTGAATGCCAGGGTTTTGCGACGAATACTTCGTCCACCGCCCAGTGTCCAGTCCCGACGGACGCGAGCAGCAAATCATCCGGGCCGGATTTCCATTGAAACGGAAAGCCTTTCAAGGTGGCCACCCACAACAGGTGCAAGCTGGGATCGTGCGTCGTGCCCACACTACCGTCGATAAACGTGCCGCGCTCGCCGAGACCCTGTATCGATTCGGTGACGGTAAACGAATGCGGTCGAAACACCGTGGGAGCCGCAGTGCTTGCCCGCACGAGATCGGCCAGCCGAATGTTCCTGTTCTCGCCGTAGAACTTTCCGTTTGGGTGATTGAAGAATTTCCAAACACTTCCGGTGTCCAACCTTCTGCAAAAGACGCATAGCCCGGTCTTCAGCGCGGGATCGCCCAGCGATTTCGCGCCGAGTATTTCATCCAAAATGCTTTCGAGCGACGTGTGACTGTAGAAAGATTCCCAAGCTTTCCAAACTCTCCTCGTGAAAATGACGCGACTCAGT
>CALEZK010000291.1 GCA_937928585.1 uncultured bacterium
TCGCAAGCATTGCCATCATGGAATTCCATGATAGAAATGCGCCCGCCACGCTGGTTCACGACTTCTCGGATGACCCCTTGTCCTTGAAAACCGCGCTACAGAACATCGACATCGATGATAACGGCGCTTCTGCCATTCTCCCGGCTGTCGCTGCGGCGGGAAACAGACTTGTCGCTGCCGATTTCCCGTATATTGCGTTTGACGACGCTGACGTGCGTTCCATCGCATTGTTCTCCGACGGACGCCTCACTACTCCCCCGGGCGAAATTCAAGATTACATCGACGTGCTGGTCGCGCAGCGTGCCCGCCTGGTGCCTGTCGGTTGGGGTAATGACGTCAATCACGAACCGCTCGCGCGCCTCGCCGCAGGTACTGGTGGTCACTATTACCTGACCAAACCAGACAGCAACGATGTTCCGGTTGTCGCAAACTTTGCGGGTCGCGTCGAAGATCTGAACCGCGACCTCGCATCTCACACCATACTCAGTTACATCTCCTTGGGCGAAGCTGAGAATGTGCCGATTCGATTCGACGCGGCTTTCAATCCACCCAGCGACACGCCGGATCAAGGTCTCATCCAGGGTCTTTCCGACGAACAGAACATCTCGCTAAGTTCCATCGTCGGCGACATTCTTATGGGCCAGATTTCCATGCGTACGCCGGGCGTTCAGAGCGGCTCAACGCAAGTGACGCTGCGCGCGGACTACATTCCAAGAAACATCAACAAGTTCCAGTTCACGATTGCCAGCTCTGAGTTGTTCTCGGCATCCATTGTTCCGCTGGCAGATGGAGGACTTGTCGAAGGTTGGACGCTGACGAATCTCGGGGGCGGTGTCTATTCCCTCCTCGCCCCCACCGTGGCGGATTACCTCCCCTACGGTTCCTACGGCGATCTGATTCGCTTGGATTTCAATGCGGTTGGCGCAACGCCGTTCACCGTTGACTTGGACGTCGATAACACGATCTACTCGGTAGATGCAGAGCCAAAATACTTCATCTATCCCGACTCGCTTGAAGTCGATACTGACCCCTTCCTCGCACCGGCTTTCCCAACGCCCAACGTGTCCCCGACAATTGTTGCGCTTGGCACTGCCACCGATTCAATTACGTTAGATGTAAGAAATATCGGCGGCACCTATCCCTATACCGCAAACCCAACGGTCATGCTGAATTGGGAAGTAGACGATCGCCCCAGCTTCATTTCTGATGTCACTCCGGATAGTGGAACGCTGCTGAACACGAGCGATCTGGATACATTGCAGGTTGTCGCAAATCGCACGCTGGCCGCAGGTTCCTACTCGGGCAATCTCGTTATCTCATGGCAGGACGGCGATCTGAATGTCGCGGGCGAATGGCCGGTACCGTTCACGATCACCATACTGCCGCCTGTTCTTGATACGGTGAATGAAGCAAATCTCGCCTTCGGATCGATTAGTCAGGCCGGCGGCGATCAGAGTGCCGACTTCCAGATCACCAATACGGGACAAAGCACCTTGAGTTGGGCCATAGTGACGGCGGGTCTGCCAGTCTGGATTGATTCTGTCCTGCCAAGCAGTGGCTCCACGATAGATGGTGAACTGGATACGGTCACAGTCACCGTGGATCCGACTCTGGTCGCACCTGGGGTTTACAACACGAACATTACGGTACTGAGCGATGGCGGCAATGTCTCGCTTCCAGTATCCGTAACAATTACGCCGTAAGTATTACTGATCACTCCCGACGGGAGGTTCGTCTCAGCATGGGCGAATCTCCCTTCGTCTTTTCGTTCAGCCCCATCCCTAAGGAAAAAGGCGATGTGTGCGCCACCCTGCACCCTCGCGCGTGTAAACAAGCCGCTCGTGAAGCCTGAACGGTTTTTCCATCCAGAACTCAATCTCCACTGGATTGACGCGGAATCCTGACCAGTACTCAGGGCGCGGAATCTTACCCAGTCCAAACTTGAGCGCGTACTCCGCTACACGCCGTTCTAATTCCAGGATCCCCTCAATCGGCCGTGACTGCCTCGATGCATGCGCGCCGATCTGACTCTGCCGATCCCGTGACGCAAAGTATGCGTCAGCTTCTGCATCGCTTACCACAGTCACAGTGCCGGTAATCCGCACCTGTTTGCCCAATGGCATCCAATAAAAGCACAACGCTGCCTTGGGATTCGCCAATAGTTCTCGCCCCTTACGACTCTCAAAGTTCGTATAGAAAACAAAACCTTCGTCATCTACATGCTTGAGAAGCACCATCCGAGACGATGGCTGACCGGACGCATCACACGTTGAAAGGCACATCGCCGTCGGTTCGCGCAACCCACTCTGCTTGGCCTCGGCAAACCAATTGTCGAACAGCGCAATCGGATTCTCCAGCTCCTGAATAGACATATCGCCTTCTCTTCCTCTATCGAATTCGAAATGGAACGACAAACAAAAAACACCGGGCACGTCCAAGCAAACCGGACGTACCCGGTACTCTAATCCTAATAACTGGCAAAAACCGAATTACGGCGTAGGCACGATCTTGTATATCTCGCCGTCATCGTGGTCGAGTATGTACAGTTCTCCCGCGGCGTCTTCGCCGAAGGACGCAGGACCGGAAATCCTCGCGCTTCCCGCGGGATCAAGGTCATCAGTTCGGTCAGCCTCGTCCGAAACGGTCGTTCCATTGTATTTCAACGACCAAATCGTTCCGAAGCTATAGTCAGAGTAAAAATAGGTCCCATTCAACGAGGGGATCGCGCTTCCACGGTAGACATACCCGCCTACCACCGCGCGGCCCTCAGTATGACCGTAGTCGATGATCGGTGGCGTAAATCCGTCATCTGTGCCACAAGTGCCAAACCCGCCCCGGCACGCGAAACCTTCAGCGGTCTTCCAACCATAGTTCTCGCCGCCCTCACTGTCAGCCGGCTGAAAATCGATCTCTTCCAGGTTGTCCTGCCCGACATCTCCCATGTACATGTCGCCGGTTTCCCGATCGAATGACCAACGCCATGGGTTCCGCCACCCATAGGACCAAATTTCCGGCTTCGCCCCTGCTGTCCCTACAAAAGGATTGTCCGGCGGAATCGAATAGGGATTCCCATTGTCCACGTCCAACCGAAGGAACTTGCCCAGAAGTGTGTTGAGGCGTTGCCCATAATTATCGGGGTCATTTGCGCCACCACCATCTCCCATTCCGACGTACAGGTATCCGTCGTTGGGCCCAAACGCAATCATCCCGCCATTATGATTCGTGTCAGGCTGCGAGATCTTCAGGATCAGCTTTCGCGTCTTCTTCTTCGCGCCATCACCGTTCTTCTTAGCCTTGTACCGCTCAATGATCGTGTCGCCGTCGTTGTTCGTGTAGTTCACAAACACAAATCGGTTCGACGCATAGTTCGGATGAAACGCGAACCCCAACAAGCCCTGCTCCCCGTCATCAGAACCGACGCGCGTGTCGATGTCCAGGAAGGGCTTGTCGACGCGAACGCCATTCTTGACGAGCATGACCCGCCCCTCCGCCTGTTCAACAACCACGACCCGAGTCGTATCCCCCGGAGGCGCGGTCAGAAAGACAGGACGGTCAAACCCACCCACGAAAAACTCGGTCGTAAAACCCGGACCACCAGCCGTTGCTGAGGGGTAGTTGACAATACAGAGTCCCAATACTGCCAAACAGGCCAATCGGACGAACAACTTCATAAATGCTACCTCGTATTGATTCCGGGTCAAATCTCTGCAAAGCATACCGCTGCATTCAATAGTACCGCAGCGCCGCAAATGCGTTCCAGCTACTATTTTCTGTCAGGCCTGGACAAAGCCAATGAAAGCACCCTTAATGCGGAAATGTAATTTATACTATTCATGTTTAATTGGACTATTAGTGTTTCAAATGCGTCTTTATAAGATAAATCTACTCCGATCGCGGATCTGTGTCTATCGTCCTGTCCAAAGGCCTGGAGAACTACACTCGCGTAGGCCGGTGCGCAAATCTCTTTCTTGGGCTTGCCTTTCCGGATCTGCCCAAGCGCTTTCTCCAGTCGCTCTGCCGCAGCCCCGGTAAGCCCTACTTTCGCTGGCTCAAGCTCGTGTGCCAACGTGGTCGCCGGCGCAACGCTCAGACGAGGTAACAATCTTCGTTCCAGCTCATCTTCCAGTACGCCGGACAGAATTAGGTCTTCGGGAGGCACGGGACCGCCCGATTTCAGCAGGCGAAGCATTTGAATGGATCGGGGCGCGAATGAATCCCAACCAGGGAGCCAATCATCCAGCTCCCTCGCGATTGTGTCCGGAAAGGTCGCAACGAGGGCGAAACCAGCTGAGTCCGCGTCTACTTCGAATCTCCCAGAGTGTGCATCCTCGACACATCGACGGAGCGTAGGCACGAACCAGTCGAGTCGCTCTGATGTAACTTTTCCTTCCCCTTGGGCCCAGATGGACACGGTACGTTCCGCGGGCGCCTGGTCAAGGCTCAGGGTTAGGTTGCCGCCGTGCGTCAGCGCCGTGTCAGCACACGTAAGAATTCCCTTCAACAGGCGACGGATTCGGTTTCGCAGAATGGCGATTGGCGGAATGCCAGGGTCTGCCTCAACAGCGACCGAGACCGGTGCGGTCGCATCTCGATCGGCCATCGCTTCTTGAAGCAATGTTGAGAGATCGGCTGGTTGCCGGGCATCGTCGGCAGTGTCAATTACCCCAAGAACGCGAAGCAAAACCGCGTGTACCTTCTCCCAAGTAACGTCTATTCCAACGCCGGAATCGGGGGCCTCGGCCAGTCGCGCCTGCTGCTCCGCTTCGCGGACGCCATCAGCCAATACCTCATCGAGAGTGGGTTGATCGGTAACCATTCTCACGCCCTTGAATCGAAACGTGAGCGACGCAAGCTCAAAATCGATTCGCCCCCCGCGGGTTGCGTTGGTCCACGTAGCGGCAACAAACTCGCGCGAAAGCGAGACCCCGAAACCCAAATCGACGTTCTCGGGAAAGTGTCCGGGTCCGTCTATGCTGCACTGCAATACAGGAACGTCATCGACTACCTGAAGCGAAAGGTCGAGTTCTGCGTCAAACTCCAGCCGGGCGGAATCGGTCAAAATCCGGATCAGGCATCGTACTTGCCCGGAATCTCCAACTGCGATGCAGCTTGGAATGGAGATGGGGCGGAATGGATTCCGCCCAACCGAAGCCAAACGATGCGCCAAGCCTTGGATGTCGTACTCGCTGGCTATTGGTGTTGCATGCAGGTCGGCGATGTCCCGTGCCGTGCGAAGCGCCGCATGCGCTTCGCTAAAGCGCCGCATTGCGACAAATGCACATGCTGCACTCAGCACGCGCTCCAGGATTTCGGTTTGGGAGGTCACGATTGCATATTATAGGCGCACGCTATCCACATCGCGCAATCCAGACATGGACGAAGCTTGGCAAAGTCACCGCCACCCGACTACAGTATTCGCATGGCCAAGATTGTTTACCAGAAGAAGCTGCTGCCACATCGATATGACTTTCACGACTGGGTCTGTTCGACCGCCCGCGCAGAGGTGATGGTTTATCGCCCAAGCGGCCGCACATTGCTGCGCAGACTCGGCATCATGACTATCGTGCTGGTATTGCTGGCGCTTATTGGTTTCCAGGTCGTACCTTCGTTTATGGCTGTACCGGCGCCGAACGTGTCGAATGAGTCTACGCTGGAAACCAAGCAGGAAATGGATGCGCTCGCTTCAGACCTGCTGTCTACTCTCTCGCCCGCGGACCGGCAAAACTTCGAGGAACGGCTCGCCCAAACCAATGCGGCGCGAAACGCGCAAATAGCCGAGTACAGGGAAACGCGGGAACGAATTAACAAGTTCGTTCTGTATGGTTGCGCGGGGATTGGAATTCCTATCGCAATTGCCGCCTTGATGTCTCCCCTAAGTTGCCTCTGGCAGCGAATCGAATTTACCCATACAGGTTCACGCCGATTCAATGTGCGAAAACGAGGCGCATTGGCGCGATCCGTGGAGATTTCAGCGGAGGAGTTCCCTCACTTGCGCGTGCGTGTCGTTGAACGCATATCGCGGCAACGAAGACGAACAGTGTACCGCGATGGGTACGACTGGATTGTCAGTATGGAAGCAGACGCCACTCGCCCGGGAACAATTAATGGCGTGCCGATCTTCGAATTTGTCGTCCACCATCAGAAGGACCGGCCCGTTCCCGAAATGCCGATGCCTCCGCGCGTGCGCGCACTCGTCGAGTTTCTGGAACGCATTACAGCCAGAAAGGCGGGGCAAACGGTGTTCATGGATTATCAAGGGGTACAAGGTCCGTGGTACGCCCAACGGCATGTCGTCTCCGGACAAGTGAGCAGTAGAATGATCGGCGAGCCAACAGTAACTGAGGCGTCGATCTCCCTGGATGAGATGTCACCGGAAATGCGTGCCCAATTTGCGCCGCTGATGGAAAAAGCACGAACGGCCGGACCCATGAGCCTGAGTATTGAAGGCAGTTCAAGCGATCAGGCGATCACTTTCCGCGACGAAAATGGAAACGTTCGACGGTACAGCAGCATCGACGAGATGCCATCCGATGTGCGCGCGCTCTTCGAGCAGGTGCGCAAATTGCGCGGATAAGAATCGAAACTACGACGTGACGCTAAAGGCCCCATCGCTTTCGTCCATGATGGCGCCATTGGTTGCCGAATAGATGCGTATTCTGTAGCCCCCACCCTCGGGCAAGAAGGGTGGAACACGATAGGTTAGCGCACCGTCATTGAATGTCGAATTTGTGATTGTTCGCAGCATGGCACCATTTCGCCATAATTCAATGCGAACGTTCGAGCCGGAACTCTGTGGCGCAGACCATTGAATCTGCACATATTGACGGTGGCTCCACGTCTCTCCCCCATTCGGCGAGACCACAAGCATCGCGGGTTGCGTTGGTACATCATTAACTGTGATCGAAATCGTCTCTGAATCCTGTGCCTGCCCGTCACTTGCAACAAACGTCACCGAGTACGGCGAAGACGCCGCGGCACTGAAACTCGGCGTCCAGCTAAACACCCCAGCAGTAAACGTCGCGCCCGACGGCAGGTTCTGCGCAGAAAGTGTCGGCGTCGTTCCATCGGGATCCGTCGCCGTCACTGAGAATTGCAGCAGCGCGTTTTCATTAACCGACTTGTTGCCTGTCTCTTATACACATCTCCGAGCCCACGAGACAGGCAGAAAT